>NZ_JANSIF010000050.1:0-26144 GCF_047461935.1 Synechococcus sp. R55.4
TTTGGAAACAAACAGAATGCTATCGCTGCATAGTTGAACAGTGATGTTCAGCAGTGTTCAGCGTAAATGTATCAGCAACTGGATAACCTCAGCTGATCGTTATAGTCATTTTTAAACTAGATTGAGACACTCCCCAAGCATTCCACGCTGCTGCCCCTACTCCCAGCCTCGCTGCCAGAGGGAGAGGGGAGCTAGACGAAAATGTTTCATTCCCGTTTAACGAACCAGATCGAGTGTCACCGAACCAGATCGAGGAGCCAAGCAAAGTAGAAGCGGCTGCGAATGGTTTGTCGCTGCTGCACTTTCCAGCCCCATTCGGTTAATTGGCTCACCAAGATCGCCTCTCGGTGTTGATAGGCGCGGGTGGTTTTGCTGGGGCCGGGGAAGAACTCTCCCACTTTCTTCAGCAGCGTCAGCCAGGGGGTTTTGGGGGCAAAACTGAAGATCAGGCGGGACCGAGCCAGGCGGGTCAGGTGCTTTAGCATGCGCAGGGCCTCGGCTTCAGGGTAGTGGATCATCACATCAAGGCAGATGACGACATCGTATTCCCCTGTCAATTCCTCCAGATCCGAGACCCAAAATTGGGGGTTGTCTGTGGATCCCAGCTCCATTTGCTGGCGGCGGCGTGCTTCGTTCACCATTTGTTCCGAGATGTCGCTGGCGAACACCTGCGCCCCTCTGGTGGCCAAGGGCAAACTGAGGCTGCCCACCCCGCATCCGGCATCACAAATGCGTAAACCCGAGGGATCCCCCAACCACTGCAACACCGTCTCTACTGTGCGAGCATGGCCAAGGCGGATGTCTTTTTGGACGAAATTGACTTCTTCTTCACCATAAATGCGCCGCCAGCGCTCGAAGCCAACGGAGTTGAAGTAATCGCGGACAATGGTTTTCTCTTGCATAGAACTTCCGGCTAGGGATCCGGCGAGAGAAAAAGATGAACGCTCTGCTTTTCTTCGCCAATGCGCATCTCATTCTACCCCGAGCCCCCGTAGCCCTCTGCATCGTTGCCCTAGGATTGTATTAGAATTAGCCCGCACACCTTGGATGCTGCACCATGACCGAAGCTGAGATTGCCCAAGCGTTGCAGGCTCGGTTGGCTGCCCCGGTCAGAATTGCGGTCAAACGCCGCCAAGGTCATCTACACGTTCTCCTGAATCGGCCCCCCCCGGCTCGAGTGGACTACCCCCATCTCACGGAGCGGGTGCGGGTGGAGCTCAGGGCGTTGGGCTTGCCCGGCTTAGAGCAGGTCACGGTGTACGGGCGTGAGTCGGGACATTCTGAATACGAGTGGGAGCAAACGGCCCCCTTGTTGAACCCGCTGCTGGCCTCAGAAGAAACCACAGTTCTGTTGGAAAAAAAAGGCGATCGCCTACTGCAGGATCTGACAGTTGTTGCCCCGGATTCGGTCAACTCAAAGCCTGAACCTGCGCCGGAGAATCCTGTCGGGAAAACCGACATAGGCAGCAGGTCCCGCATCTCCTGGGTGTGGCTGGGGGGAGCTGTACTGATTGTTGGAATTGGGGTGATTCTTTTGCTGGTTGCCCTTCTCTGAAAGAGCTGGGTAAAGGTTCTTGTTCTTGTCTTGGGAAAAGCCTCAGGGAGCGTTGCCGAGAGTCGCCGATGAACTTTGAGGATGCCGGGATCCGGTCAATTGGGCTTTTTGCAAGGCATCCTGCAGCATCCGCTCCACCAACTCGGTGAACGTCCACCCCAGAGCTGCCGCCGCATCGGGACAGAGGGAAGTGGGGGTCATGCCGGGCAGTGTATTCACCTCCAACACCCAAGGATTTTCCTCGGGATCCACCCGCAGATCCACCCGCGCCAAGCCTTCGCACCCCAACGCCTGGTAGGCCTTCAGACCTGCCGCCTCACAGCGGGCCAACCCTGCCGGGCTGAGGGAACAGGGGATCAAATGCCGCGAGCCACCGGGTGCGTACTTGGCTTCGTAGTCGTAGAAGTCGCCTTGGGCGGGGATGATCTCAATGGCCGGAAGAACTTGGCCGGACAAGATCGAGAGGGTGATCTCCTTTCCGGGAACATAGCGCTCCAGAAAAATCCGCGACGAGACTGAGCGGGCCAACTCCAGCCCCTGAGCAAATGACCTCTCATCCCGGACAATGCTGATGCCCACCGTCGAGCCGTTGTTGCTGGGCTTAATCACCAGTGGGGATCCCAACTCTGCCGCACAGTCGGCCCAAGCGAGGGGGCTTTGGTCGTCCCAAACCTGCCAATCGGGGGTAGGGATCCCCGCGGCGCGAAAGATCTGCTTGGAGACCAGCTTATCCATGGCCAGAGCACTGGCCAGCGGCCCGGATCCTTGGTAAGGCAGGCCCAGCCAGTCCAGCATCCCCTGTACCACCCCATCCTCGCCGCCGGGGCCATGCAGGGCAATCCAAACGAAATCGCAGCCGGCTTGCCGTTCCTGCCAAAGGCGCAGCGGCAGATCCTCCTCTGGGTCGATCACCTTCACCCGGTGGCCCAAATCCTCCAAAGCTCGCTTGCAGGCTTTACCCGTTACCCAAGAAACTTGACGTTCTGCCGAACGACCCCCCGCCAAGACAACAATGTTCATGGCTTAACCCCGAAGCACTCCCCACCCTTGACAACCGGCACCAAGATACCGGCATTCCTTCACTCTACTCTACGAAGGGGGCCGTCGGCGGCGCAAGAACTCGGGAATATCTAAGCCTCCAGACATCGGCGGCTCAGGCTCCGGAGGCTGTCGAGGCGGCAGCCCAGAGCCCGTGGGGGTGGGCTTACGAACCCCTGACTTGTTGGAGGCAGAAACTTTGGTTGCAGCAGGGATGGCGGCTGGACGGGCTTTCTCTTGGAAACCGGTGGCGATGACCGTGATGCGCACTTCCCCCTGCATGCGCTCGTCTTGGACGGTGCCGAAGATGATGTTGGCCTCGGGATCCACAGCTTCGGCGATGATCTCGGCAGCCACTGTGACTTCATGCAAGGACAAATCCGGCCCACCGGTAATGTTGAAGAGGACACCTTTGGCCCCTTCGATGGAGGTTTCCAAAAGCGGCGAAGATACAGCGGTAATGGCAGCCTCGCGGGCGCGAGATTTGCCGGATCCCATGCCAATCCCCATCAAGGCAGAACCGGCATCGGCCATCACGCTGCGCACATCGGCAAAATCCACGTTGATCATGCCGGGGATGAGAATGATATCCGAGATGCCCTGCACCCCCTGACGCAGCACATCATCCGCAACGCGAAAAGCCTCTTGGACAGGGGTTTGCTCGGAGATCACCGAAAGCAACTTGTCGTTGGGAATCACAATCAGGGTATCGACTGCCTCTTGCAGCGCTTGGATCCCTTCCTCGGCCTGCTTGCTGCGGCGCTTGCCCTCAAAGGAAAAGGGCCGTGTCACCACTCCCACCGTCAGGGCACCGCTGGCTTTGGCAATTTGGGCAATGATGGGTGCTCCACCCGTGCCCGTGCCTCCCCCCATGCCGGCGGCAATGAAGACCAGATCTGCTCCTTTGATGGCTGCTGCTATTTCTTCGCTGGATTCTTCTGCCGCTTTCTGGCCAATAGCCGGGTTACCGCCTGCACCCAAGCCTCGAGTCAACTTCTGCCCAATTTGCAAGCGGTTCACCGTCGAGGACTGGGCAAGGGCCTGCGCATCGGTATTGACGCTCCAAAACTCAACGCCCACGAGGTTACTGGCCGCCATCCGACTGACCGCGTTGCCACCCCCACCCCCCACGCCTACAACCTTAATCTTTGCGGCATTGCTCGGCATGATCTCCTCTGGACGATCCGCCGCTCTGGTCTGAGATCCGTTCCTCTCATACTCGGCGTGAGAGCCTTCTCCCCTGTAGCCCTCATTCCAATGGGAAGGCGCAGACTGGGCTGAACCCAACCCTTGCCCAGGATTGGGAGGATGGATGTCTGACCAATTGGATGGCATGTCAGCTCTCACAATAACTTAAATTCTGGCAAATATCGAATATGCTAGCTGATTTAATATAGAGCAACTCCCTCCAGATGCCAACGCTGCCGACGTTTGTGAATCTTCCCGCTGAATACGGCCCTCCTAAAGACGCCTGTCGGCAGAATCTCAGGTAGCCTTTCTTGCCTAGAGGCATTTCTCTCTGAACTTGTCTCGAAGCTTTTGTGTGTAAGAATAGGTGTTCTCGAATACTTAGACCCTTGCAGGGGAAGAAGGGTCCAAAGGGAGGTTTCGGTACAAGAGTCTGGCCCTAGTTAAGGCCCAGTTAAGGCGAAGAGTCCCCTATCCAGCCAAAGGCTGATAGAGCGCCACTTTGTAGAACTGAGGCTTTGGCATCCTGTAGAGATTCAGGGATCCGGACTTGCATTCAGACCAGCTCTAGGTGGATCTCCGCTTTTAGCCGTTGGGGGAGGGAAATTTTGAATACATCTCCCTGATTCATTTCGTGGGCATCTTCCATGCTGGCCAGGGCTTCCACCACTTCTTCGGAGTTGGCGGTTAGCACCACAACGGGGCGCTCGCAGGCAATGGGGAAATCGTGCCACGTGCCGAGGTGCAGCAGCAGCCCATGCCCGGCAGGGAATCGCAGGGCTTGTACTTTGTCGAGATCGGGAGCTTCTTGGGGATGGTTGGGAGGAGCCATCACCATGATGAACGGCTCTTGCCCCAGACCGACGAACAACTGGGTCATACGCATGTGGCGCTCTAGCCAGAGCACAGGTGGATAGCCGGGCAGGATCTTGGCGGTACGGATAACAGCTCTACCGGTGTACTGAAAGTCGATGTTTTGTCCTTCCAGGACACGCTCCTGATAAAAGGGGATCCCCAGGCCAGGATTGGTCACATCGTCCCCCAAAAGTTGGCCGAAGGGTTGCACATTTTCCGGGGTGGCATCCACAATCGGCACCCGGACAACGGTGGTGGCAGTTGCAGTCGTACTCATGGTTGGCATCCTCGCTCTTTCTTGGACTGGGGTCAATTGGATTGGAGTCAGACTTTTTATCTTATTGAGAGCGACAGGAAAGAAACGGTTTTCCCGGTAACGGTCTATGCGTCTCTAATTCTTACCTTGTCCTTCTTGAGGGCACGTACTAGGTCTCGAATTGAGTACCGAGGAGCGAGGAGTGAGAAGTGAGAAGAGAGGAGTGAGAGGAAGAAATCTCTCCTCTTTCCTCTCTGCTCTTTGCTCTCTGCGGCTGGTTGGGGCCGCACTCAGCGGAGTCAGCTATGGGCTGCTGGGGGTGGATCCCCACTGGGGGCTGGGCTTGGGGACGGCGGTGCTGGGGTCTATCCTATTTGCCCTGCGCTACCGCAAAACCCGAAAGTTGATGCCTGCCAGCTTGATGTTCATCCTCAGCTTGGGAGCGGCTGTCCTTCTGGGGCTTAGCTTTGGATCGGCTTAGGCGACCTCTGGTCGCGCCGGTGGGGCGGAGTCAGTCAGACATTCGATGTAGTCGATCTTCAGCTCTCGGCCCGAGCGAATCTCCTCCATCGGGGATCCGCAGTTGGGGCAAGCATAGCGCCGGCCTATCTCTGGCTTGTACTCTTGGCTACAGGGCTGGCAATAGGCAATGAGCGGCGTTTCCCGGATGACCAACTGGGATCCCTGTAGGAAAGTACCCTGGGTTTGTGCGGCATAGGCAAAAGTTAGGCTGGCCGGCTCTACACAGGTAAACTGTCCCACCACCAGGTGCACCCGAGCAATCTGAGGCTGTCCTGGCTGACTTTGCCACCAGTCGCGTAGTGTTTGGATCAAGGCGCGGGTCATGTCGGTCTCGTGCATCTCTCACCTCCAGTCGCCGACCATTTCTGGCGTCGCCTCCGGGTGGATGTAGGCGGGCTTTTCTCGGCGCGGCAGTTGCCCAGATACCACCAAATGCGCCAGCGTATCGCAAATGACTCGGGTGGCCATCAGGGCTGTGATATCGCTGATGTCGTAGGGGGGAGAGACTTCCACCACCTCTAGGCCGCAGATCGGCGCTTCCCGCACAATGCGCTTGAGCAAGTAGAGCGCTTCCCGCGGCAGCAGCCCACCGGGCTCCGGCCAGCCTGTACCCGGCACAAAGCCGGCATCGATGCAGTCGATATCGAAGCTGATGTACACACAATCGGTGCCGTCTAGAGCTTTTTCGAGGGCGAAATCGGCGGCTGCATCCAAGCCCATTTCGGTGATGTCGGTAACGGTGAGGATATGGGTGGCCCGCTCCCGGCACACTTTCACCCCTTGCCGTGGCACTTGCCAGCCGCCAATGCCCAGTTGCACCAGGTTATGGGCCGGTGCGTTGCGGATGTTGGTGGCATGAAACCAAGGACAGGTGTGCATGCGCTCATCCAAGTCGGTTTCTTGGGTGTCCACATGGCGGTCGAAGTGGATGATGCCCATCTTCTTGTCCCCCAAGTGGCGACAGATCCCCCGCACCGTGGGAAAGCCAATCGAATGATCCCCGCCCAGGATGACGGGAAAGGCGCCAGACCCGAAAATGTGAGCTACCCCTTTGGAGATTTGGTCGAAGGATTTTTCGTTGTTGGCCGGGATCGTAAAAATATCGCCGACATCGCAGAGGGTGATCTGCTCTCGCAGATCGACGCCAAACTCAAAGTTGTAGGGGGTGTACAGAGCGGAAATGCGCCGGATCCCCTGTGGGCCAAAGCGAGTGCCGGGCCGATAGGTGGTGCCGGAATCGTGGGGTACACCCACCACTGCCACATCGTACTCCCCAACTTTGCGCACATCCTCCAGGTAGGGAGCCTTGAGGAAGGTGTTGATGCCGGCATAATGGGGCAATTCGCCACGGGAAAAGGTGGGGATGGAGCGATCGCCGATGCTGGCTGCTGCCTCGAGGCCAAACTCTAAGCCTCGACTCACCTCTTGCTGCCAGCCGGATAGGGAAAGCCTCGCTTCTTTGGCCAAAGCCGCTTGGGCTTCGGTAGAAAAGCCGTTATTTGCGTTCGATTCGGTGGTCATGGCTGGGATCCCCCATTAGGTGGTGTATTCGGCGTTGATGCGCACGTAATCGTAGCTGAGATCGCAGCCCCAGGCCACGCCCTGGCCGGATCCCTGATGGAGATCCACGGTAAAGGTCACCGGATCCCCTTTCAAGTACTCAGAGGCTGCCTTGCGATCGAAAGCCAGGGGCATTCCCGCCTGCATGAGCAGAAAATCCCCCAGACGGATATCCAACCGGCGGCTGTCGAAGGGGATCCCGGCTCGGCCGGCGGCGGCTGCCACCCGTCCCCAGTTGGGATCGTTGCCAAAAGCTGCCGCCTTCACCAAGGGAGAGCTGGCGATCACACGGGCCATATGCCGGGCTGCCCCATCATCCACAGCCCCACACACCCGAATTTCCAGCAGCTTGGTAGCTCCTTCCCCATCGCGGGCAATGGCCTTAGCCAGATGAATGCAAACTTGGTTGACCATCTCCGCCAAAGTCTGGGCAGCTTCTGTGCCGGCTTGCAGGGTTGGGATCCCACTTTGGCCGTTGGCCAGAGCCAAGAGCATGTCGTTGGTGCTGGTATCCCCATCCACCGTGATTTGGTTAAAGCTGAGGTCAGCAGCTTGCTTGAGGATCTGCTGCCACAGGCGGGGATCCACAGCCGCGTCGCAGGTTAAAAAAGCCAGCATCGTGGCCAAGTTGGGGTGGATCATGCCGGATCCCTTGGCAATGCCCCCGACCCTGACGGTGTACCCGTCGATCTCAGCTTGCAGGGCAACGCTTTTGGTCACCAAGTCGGTGGTGATGATGGCGCGGGCGGCGCTCTCCCCCCCCTCTGGAGAGAGGCTGTCGATAAGGCCAGGCAGGGCTGCTTGGATTTTCGGCATTTCCAGTTGTCGCCCGATGACCCCTGTGGAGGCCGTGAGCACCTGATGGGCCGGGATCCCCAACCGTTCTCCCACCCAGAGGGCCAGTTGGGCGTTGTTGCGCTCTCCTTCTTCTCCGGTACAGGCGTTGGCTTGCCCAGCATTGCAGAGGATGGCCCGCACCGGCTGCTGTTGGGCGAGGATCCCTTGGTTGTAGGTAACACAGGCTGCTTTGACCTGATTGGTGGTAAAAACGCCTGCCCCAACCGCATCGCACTCGGAAACGATCAAAGCCAGATCCGCAGCTCCTGAGGGCTTGAGGCCAGCGGCCACTCCAGCGGCTCGAAATCCTCGCGGGGCTGTAACAGCACCTGCAACCGGTTTAAATGGGGATCCCATGTGTTCCTTGGCCAGAGGGTGGTCGGCAACATCATACCGACTTGCTGCTCCGATTTGGGTCATCGCAAGCTTTCCGTGAGAAACTCTCTGGAAACCGGTTCTGAGGGCAAGAGTTGTAGTTATGCCTACCAAGCAGAGGCAGCAGAGAGGGGTATTTTGAAAGTGTGCGCTTTCTATCACCCATCTTTTCCCCTTTTTAGATTGGGAAGGATACTCTTCTATCCTCTGCTCTGGGAATTGCCAGCCATGCCCACCCCTGTCATTACCCTCAACCATGTCAGCAAGGTCTATTCCAATGGCACGGTGGCTTTGCAGGACATGAATATGACCATCCAAGAAGGGCAGTTCGTTAGCTTGGTGGGGCCATCCGGCTGTGGGAAAAGCACAGTGCTGCGGTTGGTGGCGGGTCTGGGGCATCTGACCACAGGCTCTATCGAATGGGGGCAAAGTTTTGAGAAGAACGCCCCCCAGGGGGAGCCCAAGTTGGCCTTTGTGTTTCAGGAGCCGGCTCTCATGCCTTGGGCAACGGTGATGGACAATGTGCGTCTGCCCTTGAAGTTGGCAGGTGAGCCCAAGCCAAAAGCCGATCGAGATGTCTTGGAAGCTCTACAACGGGTGGGCCTGCAGGGGTTTGAGCGCAGTTTTCCCCGCGAGCTATCGGGCGGCATGCGCATGCGGGTTTCCATTGCTCGCGCCCTGGTAACCAAGCCGCAGGTGTTGCTGATGGATGAACCCTTCGGAGCTCTGGATGAAATCACCCGCAGCAAGTTGAACAGCGACCTGTTGGAGCTGTGGCAAGAAAAGCGCTGGACGGTGCTCTTCGTTACCCACAACATTTACGAGGCCGTCTACCTGTCCAACCGCGTGGTGGTGATGGCGGCTCGCCCAGGGCGGGTGATAGCCGATATTCCCATCGATGCGCCCTATCCCCGCTCGGAAGACTTTCGCACCTCTTCCCTTTACAACAACTACTGCCGTGAAGTGTCGGCCCGTCTGCACGAGGCCATGCACGGCTCAGCTCAGGATCCCCCCTATTTGCGCCCCCTCTCTGCCGGACGTTTGCGCTGATGGGATCCCTTGCTTGACAGTGCTCCCTTGACTCTCTATTGCGTATCTCAACTTCACGATATGTTCGACCCGTTTGTCCACCTTCTCGAGCCATGGCGCCGTTGGCTGGGATCCCTTGTTGGCTTGGGGGAGAGCTGGCCTCTCCATTGGCCAGATTGGTCTCTGCCCAAGCTGACCGGCGCAGTTGGAGAAAAACTCGGATCCCAACCCACGGATGAGGCAGACATACCGAGTGCCGGCTCAGGGGTGCCTGCAAAGGGGTTGAATCTGGGCCGTTGGTTCAACCTGGAAGTGATTGCCCCCCTTATCGTCGGGATCCTCTTCTTGGTGGGCTGGGAAGTGGCGGTGCGGGTAACGGGAGTGCCCCACTACCTCTTGCCGGGGCCGATTTTGGTGGTGCAAACCCTCGTTCGCGACTGGGGAACGCTTTTTCCTTCCCTGTTGATCACTGTGCAAATTACGGTGGTGGCCTTTTTGGCTGCCACAGTGTCGGGGCTTTTGGTCGCGATTGTGTTCACCCAGAGCAAGTGGATTGAGCGCAGCTTTTTCCCTTATGCGGTGATTTTACAGACGATGCCCATTGTCTCCATCGCCCCGCTGATCATCATTTGGCTGCGCAACAACACCTTTGCTGCGATGGTGGTGTGCGCCTGGATTGTGGCGTTTTTCCCGATTCTTTCCAACACCACTCTGGGGCTGAACAGCGTCGATCACAACCTGCTCAACCTGTTCCAACTGTACAAGGCCAACCGCTGGCAAACGTTGATCTACTTGCGGCTACCCAGTGCCATGCCCTATTTCATGGGGGGCCTGCGCATCAGCGGTGGCCTCTCTTTGATTGGGGCGGTGGTGGCGGAGTTTGTTGCCGGTACTGGCGGGCAGCGGGCCGGGATCGCCTACCAGATCTTGATCTCCAGCTTCAACCTGCAGGTGCCCCGCATGTTTGCGGCCTTGATTTTGGTCACCGGCTTGGGGATCCTGATCTTTATTTCCTTGAGTGCTCTATCCGACATGGTGTTGGGCAAGTGGCATGAGAGCGCTGTGCGCCGAGAGAACTGAAAAATTGAACTTTGGTGAAAATTAGGGCCCCCTCTCTAACATCTAGGGTCATTTGGATTCAGACTAGGACGCTGCACCCACCCCTAAAACGTTGAACGCACGCGGCCAAAGGCTTTTCTCAATAGCTCAGGCGCCTCACTCTAACCTGAAACGACTAAGTGCCTTGAATAGGAGCAGGTGGAAGGCGTCTTCTGGAAAAGCCCAGAGATATCGCTGCGCTTGCTGTCGGCGGCTATCTCAGATGCTATTTTTGGGTTGCTATCGGAGGGGGATGAACTCGGTGCGGCCAATGATTTGCTGGCCTTGATCCGAAAGAGCATAGTTGATGAAGTCGGCCACCACAGGGCTGGTTCTTTGAGGTGCCACCAAAAACACAGTCCGCGCCAAGGGGTAGCTGCCCCTCTGGATGGCCTCACGGGTGGGCATCTGGCCGTCGATGGGCACAATCCGCACCGTTTGCTGGTTTTGCACCTGATCGACAGTGCTGTAGGTGATGCCATCTTCTCCCAAAGCCCGCAGCAGCGGGGTGGTGACATCTTCTGTGGCGGTGGTGAAGTAGGGAGGGTTATCGGGAGCGAAGGGCAGCCCCAACAACACGAGTTCTTGGAAAACGCTGTAGGTGCCGCTCTGGGGGGCGCGATTGAGGACCCGAATCCGCCGATCCGGGCCGCCCACCTGGCTCCAATTGGTGATCCGACCCTGGAAGATATCGGCCAATTGCTGCAGCGTCAGTCCTCCTTTGTAGGGGTTGTTCACCCCCACCGCCACCGCCAGGGCATCTTTGGCCACCGGGATCGCCTGTAGACCCGCCTGCACTTCGCTGGCATTGAGGGGGCGGGAGCTAGCGGCCATCTGGATGCGACCTTCCATCAGGGCCTTCAGGCCGGCATTGGATCCATTGGGCTTGCCATCCGGGATCCCATAGGTGAGGGGAATGCCGGGGTTGCGCTGGGTGTAGCCTCCCTTCAGGGCAAAGACGATCCGGATCATCGTGACGCTGCCATCCATCTGGAGCACTGCTGGGTTGGGCAGAGAAGTATCCAGATTAACGGCGTTGGCAGGCGGGTTGGGTACCTGGGCCTGAGGGGGGTTGGGCGCTGTTGGGGCTTGGGGCCGGGCAGCTGGAATCTGGCTGGGGATAGGAGGCGTGTTCCCTCTATTCAGGAATGAGTCCAACAGGCCGGAACGATAGGCATACCAGCCGCCGCCTCCCAGTATCGCGAACAAAAGAATGTAAACGATTGGAGGTGGGCCGGAAGGTCGTGCAGTCATGGGATCCCTCCTAAAGAAAATTCACGATCCAGACTTTTGAGACTTCCCCCTCTGTTGTATCAGCTATCCGCGCAGATTGGGTGAGCAGCAGGTTAAGGTGCATCTATCCGCACATGGCCGCCTCTCGTCCCACCTCGCGCAGCTCGATCACATCCGCACGGGGATCCGCCTGCACAACTTCCAACTCGATCCAAGCCCCCAGAGGAGTTTGGCGTTCTAGGCGCACCGGCACCCGAAAGGCAATCTCATCCAGCATGGCCAACACCAAGTTTTCCTGCTCGCGCAGGTAGCCCAAGACCAAGGCCCGCCAAGTTTGCCCCGGTCGCAGGCGCAGGTATTCGATGCTCCAGTAGCGCTTGGATTTCCGCTCCACCTGGTTGGCCTCTACGGTGCCCGGCTCAATCCCCACCAGCAACTGCTGCACATCCGCCTCCGTCAAGGGCAAGGGATCCCCGCGCAAAAAGGCCTTGATCTGGTAGTGGGCCACCAAGTCCAGGTAGCGCCGAATCGGGGAGGTAACCTGACAGTAGGCCTCAAGCCCCAGCCCTGTATGTCGCCCCGGCTGGGTGGCTACTTCCGCCCGCGATAGACAGCGCATGATCGCAAAAGACCGAACCGGCCCCTGAGGGTACCTATCCAGCACTTCGGGTGGGGGTAAGTCGGGAGCCGGCTGCAGACGATAGGGCACCGGGATCCCATTTTGGCTGGCGAAGCGAGCCGCCACCTCGCCGGTGAGCACCATCATTTCCGCCACCATCTGCCGCGCAGGAGTATCCTCGATTACCCGGAGGTGGGGGATCTCGTCGATGACCTTGATATCTTGCTCGGGCAAGCCAATTTGGATTGCCCCTTGAGCCATCCGCCAGGCATAACGCCACTGGGCCGCCCGGGCAATAGCCGTCAGTTGGGCCTCTGCCCCCAACTCCAACATTTCATCGGCATCTTCGTAGGTGAGGCGGTAGGTGACTTTGATCTGGCTGAGGCAAATTTCGGAATCCCGGATCTGGCCGTCGGATCCCAGTAGAATGCCAAAGCTAAGGGCAGGCCGCACCTCTCCCTGCACCAAGCTCATCGGGCCAGTGGACAACTCCGGTGGGAACATCGGGATCACCCGCTCCGGCAAATAGACACTGGTGCCACGCTTGCGGGCTTCCAAATCGAGGGGATCCCCCCACTGCACCCAACAACTGGGATCAGCGATGTGGATCCAGAGCTTCACCGCGTCATCCGACCAGAACTCGACGCTGAGGGCATCGTCAATGTCGCGGGTGCTGGCATCATCGATGGTGTAGGTGTGGAGGTGGGTGAGATCCCGCCGCAGATGGGGATCCCAAAAGGAGGGAGGCTGGCTGAACAGGGCTTGGGTGTATCGCTCCACCGCCTTCGGGAACTGGGTTGGGATCCCGGTGAGGCGCAGGGCCAGGTTCTCGTGGCGGCTCCACAGCCCCAGAGCCACCAAAGCCTCAAAGGCCCCCTGCGGAGTGTCAGGAAACCCCATCAGCTCCAGCAGTTGCGAGGCCCGTTCCCGATCCGACGGGTTGAGATTGGAAGAGAGATCCTCGTGGCTGCGAATGGCTGCCGCCGCTCCCTGTAAGGCCAGGCGTTCCAGCACCTCCAGGCGGGCCCGCTCGGCAGGAGTCCAGGGATACCCTTGACCGGGATGAGCCAGAGCCTCCCGCAGGTGGGCCTCAAACTCTAGTTGTTCCTGCTGCCGTTGTTGGGCAACGGCCATTTGATGGAGGATCTCCTTCACCTGAGCCGGAGTGCGGGGTTCGTAGCTTTCCCCCTTTTGCTTGAAGTAGGTGCGATCCTCGCTCAAGAGGCGGTAGGCGGCATAGGTAGAGACCGGAGAATCATCAGAAAACAACAGCCGAGCCATCTCCGCCAAGCTCAGGGGCTGACGCTCCTCCTGCACCAGTTCCCAGGCCAACGCCAAACTTTCGGGATCCAACTTTGCCTGCACCGCCTGCCAAAAGCCGGGGATGTCGGAAGCCGTGAAGCTGGATCCCCCGTTCAAAGCGAAGGTAATCTGGCGAGGGTGAACACTGTGAACCTGCCCGGAAGGCACCCCCAGCAGTAGGTTCTTCTTGCCCTCGGTGCCCTGAACCACTGCCAACACACGGTCGTTATTGTAACGAAACTCCACCAGTGTGCCCTTTTCCACCCGTTCTCCCCATGTCGGCTGTCGTTAAAGCGCAGGCTTTCTTCCATTCTCCATCAGCTCTGCCCGCCTGCCTACGTGGAAACCCCGGCCAGAAGACATACGGACACTATGAACAGGTAGCAGATGTTAGATATATCGGTACTTAAGCATATAGGTATGTGATATATAGACACACGAGATACAAATTTTTGGGTAGATTGCGGTTATGTGTTGGGCACTGCGATTTCAGAGCAGAGGCCAGCTCTGCCAAGTTCCTGGGATGAGGTTACCAACTGGAGTCCCTAAATTGCGTAGAGATACTGTTGCCAACGTTTCCCAAGTATGTATTTCCACTTCCATGTGTGATATCATAGGCTCTAGGGGTAAGGCACGGTTATCACGGACTGCTGCCTGATCTAGCGAACAAGAATCGGGCACTTACGGATTGTTTTCCTGCGGTGAAGATCCTCAAAGCAGAAGGGGTTGTGTTTTTTCCCTAGAGCTTCTTAGCACTCAACTTTTTAGCACTCAAAAGGTGAGCTGTGGACAACCCGAAGCGACTGTTGCTCATCGACGACGATCCGAACTTGATCCTTCTGGCCAAGGACTACCTAGAGTTTCGCGGTTATGAGGTGGTGGCGGCGAGCAACGGTCTGGAGGGGTTGGAAGCGATGCGCCATTTCACACCAGACCTGATCATCTGCGATGTGATGATGCCGGAGATGGATGGCTACACCTTTGTGGAAACCATTCGCTCCAACAGTGCTACGGACTGGATCCCCGTGATTTTTCTGTCGGCGCGTGGGCAAACGGCAGACCGGGTGCGCGGCCTGACCACAGGGGCAGATGTTTACATGGTCAAGCCCTTTGAGCCGGAAGAATTGGTGGCGCAGGTGGAATCTTCTCTTAAACATACTGAGCGCCTGTTACAAATGCAGGGCGCGGGCGTTCAACCCGTCATAAAACTGGATCGGGAAATTGAACTTACGCCAACAGAAACTAAGGTGATCCAGTACGTGGCCAGGGGCATGTCCAACCGCGAGATTGCCGAAGTTCTTGGGGTGAGCCAGCGCACTGTTGAAAGCCACGTCAGCAACATGCTGGGCAAAACCGGCCTGCACAACCGCACAGAACTGGCCCGCTGGGCGATAGAAAGTGGTCTGGGCAAAAAACCGCTATGATTCCTCTCCTTTTTCGGAGTCCTCTTGCTTAGCGGCTCAGGAACTCTCTCTCCTCAGCCCGATTGGAGATAGGGTGGTAGCAGCGCTTGCAGAGCAGAATAACCATGGTGGGTAAGTTTTTTCAAAAATTGGCAGGAGAGGATCCCTTGTCGGGTCGGCTACCCCCTGGGCAGCATTTGGCGCGGGGCTTTCCGGTGCTCACCTACGGCGATACGCCGGTGATCCGGCCAGAAGAATGGCGGCTGCGCATTTGGGGATCCGTGGAAAAAGAAGTAGTGCTCACCTGGGAGGATCTGCTGGCCTTGCCCCAACATACGTTCACCGCCGATTTTCATTGTGTTACCCGCTGGTCAAAGTTGGATGTGACTTGGACAGGGGTGCGGATCCCGGACGTGTTGCAGGCAGTATCCATCGCTCCTGAGGCCAAGGCGGTGATGCAACACTGTTATGGTGGCTACACCACCAACCTGACTCTGGAGGAGTTCATCCGCCCCGAAAACTACCTGGTTCACACCCTGGAAGGCCAGCCGCTCCCGGTAGATCACGGTGGGCCGGTGCGCACTTTGATCCCTCACCTGTACGCCTGGAAAAGTGCCAAGTGGATCGGCGGCCTGGAGTTTCTCCCCCAAGATCAGCCGGGCTTTTGGGAGCGCAACGGCTACCACATGCGCGGTGAACCCTGGGCAGAAGAACGCTACAGCGATTCATAGAGGCTCTGGGATTTTGCCCTCCTTGGCCAGGGATCCCTCGAAGTTCTTTGCCGCTATCTGCCGTTTTGGCCGCAAACTGAAGAGAGCACCTTGGTTGCCGTTGCTGCGAACGCCTGAGGTGCCTGTGTCTTTAGATCTCAAAGAAAGCTTAAACAGCAAAGCTCAAAAGATCCATTGGACTCCATTCCGCTTACGCAAACACTAGAAATCATGGGATCCCGTTCACCGCGTCCAGCCCGGCCCATCCGTTCCGGCCGCTATCCGGCCAAAGAGCTGTGCAGCCAGTGCGGCCTCTGCGATACCCGCTACGTGGCCCACGTCAAAGAAGCCTGTGCCTTCTTGGACCAGCAACTGACCCAGTTGGAAGAACAGACCCACGGGCGATCCCGGGAATCGCTGCGCTCAGGATCCCTTGCCGTCACTGATACCGATTACTTCGGTGTCTACGAGGCGATGTACACAGCCCGCAAGCGGGATCCGATCCCGGGGGCCCAGTGGACGGGCATTGTCAGCAGCATTGGCATGAAGGCCCTCACCACTGGCTTGGTGGAAGGGGTGGTGTGCGTGCAGGCGGATGAGCGGGATCGCTTTCAGCCACGGCCCATCCTGGCCCGTACCCCCGAAGCGGTCTGGGCGGCGCGAGTTAACAAGCCAACTCTTTCTCCCAACTTGTCTGTGTTGGAGCAGGTGGAGCAAAGCGGCCTCAAGCGCCTATTGGTGATCGGGGTGGGCTGCCAAATTCAGGCTTTGCGGGCGGTGGAAAAAAAACTGGGCCTGGAGAAGCTGTACGTGTTGGGCACGCCCTGTGTGGACAATGTCAGCCGTGCCGGGCTGCAAAAGTTTCTAGAAACCACCAGCCGCTCCCCACAGACGGTGGTGCACTACGAGTTTATGCAAGACTTCCACATCCACTTCAAACACGAAGATGGCTCGGTGGAAAAGGTGCCCTTCTTCGGCCTCAAGACCAAAGAACTCAAGGACGTGTTTGCCCCCTCCTGCCTCAGTTGTTTTGACTATGTGAATGCTCTGGCAGATCTGGTGGTGGGCTACATGGGATCCCCCTTGGGCTGGCAGTGGCTGCTGGTGCGCAATCAGCGGGGGCAAGAGCTGTTGGACTTAGTCTGGGAGGAGCTGGAAACCCAACCGGTGATCTCCCAGGGATCCCGGAGGGCGGCAGTGCAGCAGGGGATCCCTGCCTACGACCAAGCCCTGAGTTTGCCAATGTGGCTGGCTCGCCTCTTGGGGGCGGCAATCCAGCGCTTTGGGCCGCGCGGTTTGGAATATGCCCGCTTCTCCATCGATTCCCACTTCACCCGCAACTACCTCTACGTGCGCCGCCACTATCCCCAGAAGTTGGAGCAGCACGTGCCCCCCTTTGCCCGGCGGATTGTGGAGCAGTACCAACTCCCGCAAGACTGAGGCTCAGCAGTAGCGGATCCCAGCTTCCGCCCAGCGATCGATAGCCTGCCCCATGCGCTCGCAATCGGCAATCAAGCTAATCCGCACGTAGCCTTCTCCCCCTTCTCCAAAGGCGCTGCCGGGGGTTACGACCACGCCTGTAGATTCCAGCACCCGCAGGGCAAACTCCGTCGATCCCTCAGGGGTGCCGTCGGCAGCGCGGGGGGTAGGGATCCAGAGATACATCGTCGCCCGTGGCGGCTCGATCCGCCAGCCCAACTCCGCTAGGCGGCCGATCAGATAGTCGCGCCGGCGGCGGTAGCGCTCTTGTACCTGCTCCAGGTAGCTATCCGGCAGGCGCAGGGCAGTTTCGGCGGCCTTTTGGATGGCGGCAAAAATGCCGTAGTCGAGATTGGTTTTCAGGGTGCGCAAGCTCTGGATGATCTGGCGATTGCCCACCACAAATCCCACCCGCCAGCCGGCCATGTTGTAGGTTTTGGAGAGGGTGTGGAACTCCACTGCCAAGTCCTTGGCGCCTGGGATCTGCAGCAGGCTGGTGGGCCGGTAGCCGTCAAAAGCCAACTCGGCATAGCACAGGTCGTGCACCAGGATGAGATCGTAGCGGCGGGCAAACTCCACCACCTCCTCAAAAAAAGAGCGGGGCGCAACTGCCGCCGTCGGGTTGTTGGGGTAGTTAAAGTAGAGCACCCGCGCTTGCTGGGCCACTTCCGGCGGTATTTCTTGCAGATCGATCAACCACCCCTTCTGCGGGCGCAGCATCATCGGGTAGATCTGCCCGCCGGCAATCATGGGGCCGCGAAAATGGGCTGGATAGGCAGGGCTGGGCACCAACACCAGATCTCCGGGATCCACATAGGCCAGAGCCAGGTGGGTCAGCCCCTCTTTGGATCCCAGCAAAGGCAGCGCCTCTCCATTGGGATCCAGCTCCACCCCGTAGCGGCGCCAGTACCAATCCGTGATCGCCTGGCGGAAGCTGGCCGTGCCCTCAAAGGGCGGGTAGCCGTGGTGGGCGGGATCCGCAATGGCCGCCTGCGCCGCCTCCACCACCGGCTGTGGGGTGGGACCATCGGGGTTGCCCATGCCCAGATCGATCAAATCCAACCCCTGCTGGCGGGCGCGGGCCTTCAGCTCATCCAAGCGGGCGAAGACATAGGCGGGCAGCTTGTTCAGCCGCTGGGCGGGAACGAGAGCGCGGTTCATGGCAAGAATGGGGAAGGGGCACAGCCGGTGCCTGATGGGAGGATAGGTACCTAACTTACCGCCAGACCTGCATCCAAAGCAATGATCGAGATTGGCGGCTTTGGGCATCCGGGATCCCGAACAGCTAGGATAGATATCCCAAGTTATCGACGAGCCAACAGTGCCCCTACCTCTTGTGGCTATTGTGGGTCGCCCCAACGTGGGCAAATCTACCCTCGTCAACCGCATGGCGGGGGTGCGTTCGGCCATTGTGCATGATGAGCCTGGGGTGACCCGGGATCGTCTGTACCAGGAGGTGGAATGGAACGGGCGCCGCTTGCGGGTGGTGGATACCGGCGGCCTGGTTTTTGGCGACGACAGCGAATTTTTACCCCACATTCGCCAGCAAGCAATGGCAGCCATGGCCGAGGCCCAAGCCGTGATCTTCGTAGTGGATGGCCGAGAGGGGCTGACACCCGCCGATGCAGAAGTGGCCGATTGGCTGCGCAAACAACCCCTGCCGGTGGTGGTGGCCGTAAACAAGTGCGAGTCGGGGCAGATGGGCCTGGCTCAGGCAGCAGCCTTTTGGGAGCTGGGGCTGGGGGATCCGATCCCCTGTTCCGGCATTCATGGCAATGGGGTAGCCGAGCTGTTGGAGGCGGTGCTGGCTCACTTGCCCGAAGTGACCGAAGAAACGGTGGGTGAGCCGGATCCCATCGCCGTCTCGATTGTGGGGCGGCCCAACGTGGGCAAATCCAGCCTGCTCAATCGCCTGGTGGGATCCGAGCGGGCCATCGTCAGCCCCATTTCCGGCACCACCCGTGATGCCATCGACACCGTGGTCACCTGGGAAGGGCATCCCTATCGCCTCATCGATACCGCCGGGATCCGCAAAAAAAAACGCGTGGAGTACGGAATCGAGTTCTTCAGCATCAACCGGGCCTTCAAGGCCATCCAGCGCTCGGATGCGGTGCTGCTGGTGATCGATGCTTTGGAGGGGGTTACCGAACAGGATCAAAAGCTGGCCAGCCGCATTGAAGAAGAAGGCCGCGCCTGTGTCATCGTGGTCAACAAGTGGGATGCGGTAGAAAACAAAGACACCTATACTATCAACGACTTTACCCGCGAAATTCGCGACAGGCTTTACTTTATCGAATGGGCACCGCTTCTGTTTGTCAGCGCCCTCACCGGGCAACGCACCCACAAAATCTTTGAGCAGGTGAATACCGTGGTGGCCGCCCACCGCAAACGGGTTCCCACCGCTGTGGTCAACGAAGTGCTCCAGGATGCTCTTGCCTGGCAATCGCCCCCCACCAACCGCCAGGGCAAGCAGGGCAGAATTTACTACGGCACCCAGGTGGCGGATCGGCCCCCCACCTTTGTTCTGTTTGTCAACGATCCCGATTTGTTTAAGGATAACTACCGCCGTTTCTTGGAAAAGCACTTCCGGCAAAACCTGGACTTTACCGGTACCCCCATTCGCTTTCTCTGGCGCGGCAAATCCGAGCGCTTGGTTGGGCGGGCGGTGCGAAAATTGGAGAGATCCCTGACCTCTCGTTAGGCCCTCTGGTCTACTGAAAGCCTATGGCTGTGGATCCCAACGTCAAAACCCTGGTTGACAACCGTCGCGCCCGCTTCGAGTACGACATCTTGGAGACCTATGAGGCCGGGATCCAACTGACCGGCACAGAGGTGAAATCGATACGAGCGGGCAAAGCGAACCTGCAAGACGCTTTTGCCCTCTTTCGGGATGGGGAAGCCTGGCTGCACAATCTGCACATCTCCCCCCATGACACCGCCGGCAAAGTGTTTAACCACGACCCTACCCGCCGCCGTAAGCTGCTGCTGCACCGGCGTGAGATCGACCGCCTACGGGGCTTGGTGGAACAAAAGGGCTTGACTGTGGTTCCCCTCAAGCTGGTGCTCAACCGCGGCTGGATCAAAGCCCATCTGGGCGTAGCCCGTGGCAAAAAGCTCCACGACAAGCGACAAGCCATCAAAGAGCGGCAAACCCAGCGGGAGATTCAGCGGGAACTCAAGGAGCGGTGAGTTCTCCTGTATTACAGACTGGTCAAGAGGGCCCGTGGAATCACGTAAATCTGTTTGGTAGAGATGGCTTAATCTTTTTTTCAGCTTTTTAGACAGATTTACCTACGGACTTACACGTGGGTTTCACCAGTTTTTCACTCTGTGAAGGTTAGGCTGTATGCAGACATACTCAACACTATCGCGTTTCACATGAGTGGCTGGGTGGGTGAGGGATTCTTCTCACAAGGTTATCCGTGGGAGACAAACTGGTTGTGGCCAGAAGCCATTGCCGACAGCCTGATCGGCTTTACCTTTTTCTCAATTGCCCTATCTCTTCTCTCCTCGGTTTGGCGGCGGCAGGAGGAAGTGCCCTTGAAGCGTTTCTTCGCCCTGCTCGGTCTGTTCACGCTTGCCTGTGGCCTGATCCACCTGATGGAGGTGTGGGCGCTTTGGCAACCTGCCCATGGGATCCCTGACTGGCTGAAAGGGATGGCGGCTTTAGTTTCTCTCTATGCTGCTGCTCAGGTGCTGCGGATTTTACCGAGAACGCTCCGCTTGCCCAGTTCTGCTGCCTTGGCAGAGGCCAACCGAGCCTTAGCCCGCGAGATCCAGGGACGAGAAGCAGCCGAGGGGCAAGTCCGCCAGTTAAGCGAACGGCTGCAAAACCAGGTGAAGGAGCTGGAACGGCTGGATCTTCTCAAAGACGACTTTTTAAGCACCATCTCCCATGAGCTGCGCACCCCGCTCACCAGCATCCGCCTCGGAGTGGACATGTTGCAGATGTCTTTGCGGCAGTTTTCCCTTTCTGAGAAGCAACAGCAGTATTTGAGTTTAATTCGCCAGGAATGTCAACGGGAAATTGATCTGGTGGAAGATCTGCTAACCCTGCAAGAGCTGCAAACCCGTACCCACTGCGAAGTTCTGCAAGACCTGGATCTGGAAGAGCGCCTAGCCAACTGGATCCAAGCCCTGCGAGCACGGGCAGTGGCTGCCCAACAGGATCTGAGCTTGCAGATTCTCTCTCCTCTGCCGTTGTTGCGGTTGAATGCCGTCAGCCTGGAGCGTGTCTTTCGGGAGCTGATCGTCAACGCCTGCAAGCACGGAGATCGGCCCGGCCAAATTCAAGTACAAGCCAGCCTGAACCCCAGCCCCCTATCTGAAAGTGGCCTCTCCTCCCTGCGGATCCAGGTGCGCAACACCGGGCACATCCCTCTCCCAGAGCTGCCCCATTTGTTTACCGCCTTTTACCGGGTTCCCAAGGCGGATCCCTGGAAACAAGGTGGTACAGGGCTGGGATTGGCGTTGGTGAAGAAGTTGGTGGATTCGATGCAAGGCAAAATTACCGTCGAAAGTGAGGAGGGCTATGTCTGCTTTTCGGTGGAGCTGTCTGGGGTTCCCGCTCCCCAGACGAGAGTGGATAGAGCAATGGATTGCTCCCTGAGCCCCTGCTAGCTTCGCACGTCGTTTGCCAAAGACCTTTTTGTATCAGCGAATACAACAGTCTGCGGCGGGATCCCGATGATGGATGTAGTTCTTTGGCTTTGGATCCCTGTTCTGTTGGAGCTGCCTGTGAACTGGAATCTTACCCGCGCTTTTTCTCCCTCGAGAGGCTGGGCTATTGGCCTGGCAGTCGCCGCTCTACTGGGATCCACCCCCACAACGGCGCAGGAGACCTTCAAAGTGGGCATGGTGCTGGTGGGGCCGATGCAGGATGGCGGCTGGAGCCAGGCGCATGTGGAGGGCAGCGAATACGTCAAGGCCAAGTTGCCCGGTGTCGAGTTTGATTACCTGGATAAGGTGAACCCGGCGGATCGGCCCAATGTGCGCGCCTCCCAGGTGGCGGATGACATGATCGCCCGAGGTGCGAAGGTTATCATCTTTACTTCCGATGACCACAAAGACGATGCGATTGAAACGGCCCGCAAGCATCCTGAGATCGCAGTTATCCATGCTTCTGGGGACATGGCCTGGAAGGAAGGGAAAAATTACATCGATCTGCCCAACTTGGCCAACATCATGCCCCAGATGGAAGCGATGCGCATGGTGGCCGGATGTGCCGCGGCTCTGGGATCCGAAACCGGCAAAATTGGCCTGTTGGGGCCTCTGATCAACGACGAAACCCGCCGTTACGCTGCTGCCGCCTACTTGGGAGCCAAATACTGCTGGGATACTTACCGGGATCGTCCCGAGGAGTTGCAATTCCGAGTGACCTGGATTGGCTTTTGGTTTAACATTCCAGGGGTCACTTTGGATCCGAGCAAGGTTGCCGATGACTTTTACAACGGCGGCTTTGATGTGGTGATGTCAGGGTTGGATACACCGGAGGCGGCGGTGCAAGGCAAACGGGCTGCTGAGGCCGGAAAGCGAGTGCGCTACACCCACTACGGCCTGGCCAGCGGTTGCAACTTTGCGCCCGAAATTTGCCTGGGGGTTTCCTACTACAACTGGGGGCCAGGATACAAGCAATTGATCGAGGCAGCTCGCGCGGGCACCTTCGAGAGCCAATTCCTGCGTCCGCCCATCGACTGGTCGGATATCAACAACCCGGACACGTCTTCGGCGGGGTTCATCATGGGAGAAGCCCTGAAGCCGGAAGACAAGGCCAAGCTGGAGGAGTTTATTGCTGGCTTGGGGAATGGCGGCATTCAGCTCTTCAAGGGGCCACTCAACTTCCAAGATGGCACGCCCTTCTTGGCTGAGGGGGAAGTGGCCAGCGAGGTTGATATTTGGTATCTGGGCCAGTTGCTGCAGGGCATGGAGGGAGCCAGCAATTAGGAGAAAATGTTTCATGCTCCGGGTAGGGGGAAGAAGCGGTCGGTGGCTTTCACCCGCTGACACCAGGCTCGGATCTGAGGAAAGGGCTTGAGGTCAAACCCGCCCTGCTCCGCCACATGAGTGTATGTGAAAAGGGCGAGATCGGCGATGGTGTAGCGGTTGCCCACAAAAAATGCTTTCCCCTGCAGATGGCCTTCCATGATCTCCAGCGCCTCTGTTCCAGATTTCAAGTTCTGGGCGATCACGTCAGCATGGGCCTCTGCTTGGCCGGCCCGCACCCAGAAGCGAGTGGTGGCGATGTAGCGGGCAATGCGGGTTTGTTCAAAAAGCAACCACTTCAAAATCTCAGCCCGTTCCAACTTGTTTTGGCCGTAGAGGGGGGTGTCTTCTGCCAGGTAGACCAAGATCGCGGCGGACTCGGCCAAGACCGTTCCATCTTCCAGTTCCAAAGCCGGGATCTGGCCCAGGGGGTTTTTGGCCAGGTACTCGGGGCGGCGGTTTTCTCCGGCCCTGGAGTTGACTTCAACCGTCTCATAGGGAATCCCCAATTGCTTGAGGAGCAATTCCACTTTGTAGCAATTTCCGGAGGTTGGGATCCCGTACAGTCGCAACATTGTGGTTAACCTCAGCCCAAAGCACCTTACAAAGAACTTCGTCCTAACAACGCCAACGGCAACCCAATCAACAAAAACCCTCTGTCCCTAACACTTTTTCAGCAGCTTTGTCCTTCCAACTCCTGCATCTGCCGGCGGTATTCCCGCCCAAAGGCTTGCAGCAACCCTTCTGCATGGGAAAGAGGCCCTGCTTCATAGGCACGGGATCCCACCCCTTGCTGGGTGAGCTCGCACAGGTGCCAATCCTGTCGATTGGTGCGATCCCACAATTCCACCACCTCGCTGGGATCAAAACCATCCAGCGCCAAGGTCTCCGGCTCAAACAGCCAATCGCAGACGACCCGCGTCCGGTCGGATCCCTGGGGCCACAGAGTGTGGGTCATGACATAATCCGGCTGCAGGCTCAAGAATAGATTGGGCATAAGGGTGTAGTAGTAGGCCCGCCGTTGGTTTTCTCCGCGCACGGTGGAGATCAGGGGCAAGCTGCGTTGGCCACTCATGTTTAGGCTGGTAACATCTGGATTGAGCAACATGTAGCCGCCCAAAAAGGGGCCTTCCATCAGGTCGTTGCGACCGCTGCGAGCCGGCGAAAGACGGGCCAATTCCGGGTGAATGAGGGGGCAGTGGTAGCACTCAGAGTAGTTTTCAAACAGCAATTTCCAATTGGCTTGAACGTGGTATTCAATACGATGGCCTCGCCGCAGAGCGGACAGGTTCCACTCTCGGAAACGACCTTGCAATGGGGCAAAAACCTCATCGAAGGGCTGAGGATGGCGGCTGAGATTGACCCAGACAAAGCCTTCCCATTCTGCCAAGGCAGCGGAGTGGAGGGGATAGTCTTCACGGCGAAAGTCTTCCACCTCGTGCATCTGGGGAGCCGCCAACAATTGTCCATCCAGCCCATAGCGCCAGGCGTGGTAGGGGCAAGGGATCCCATCGGCAAAATGGCCTTGGAGCTCGCTGCAGAGTCGGGTTCCTCGATGGCGACAGTGGTTGAAGAAGGCATGGGCTTGCCCCTTGGGATCCCGTACCAGGATCAGGCTTTCTCTGAGCACCTGCACCTGCAAAAAGTCTCCGGGTTGGGCCAGATCGGCACTGCGCCCCACGCAGAACCACTGCCGATAAAAAATCTGCTCAATCTCCGCCTCAAAGCGGCTGGAAGAAACATAGTAGTGGCCAGGCAGGGTGCGGGCGCCCGGTTGAACAGTAGCGGGATAGAAAGCGGTCATGGGGCAAAGCAGCGATAAGAAAAACTGCTGTGGGACTCCAAAGGCTTTGCTATCCAAGCTAACGCAGGGATCCCAGTCAGTATCTGTTCTAAGCAGGTCTAGGGCATTTTTGAAGCATTCCCCCCAAGCACGCTGTGCTGCTCGCGCAAATACCCCAGTCTCCTACCCACAAGGGGAGAGGGGGCCATAAGAACTCCGTCCTGCTGACGCAAATGGCTTATTCCCGCTAGGGGGACGTAGCGCTATAGCCCAAGTCGCGCAGAAGGTGCTCAGAGCGCCGCCAGTGGGGCCGCACCTTGACAAACAGCTCCAGGTACACCTTGCCCAGGATCAGCTTTTGAATCTGCAGGCGGGCTGCCTGGCCGATCCGCTTGAGCCTTTCCCCCCCTTTGCCAATGAGGATCCCCTTTTGCGAGTCCCGCTCTACATAGAGGGTGGCCAAGATGCGGGTGACGTTGGGGGTTTCTTCTACCTGGTCGATGGTCACGGCCACGGAATGGGGCACTTCCTCGCGGGTCTGCAGCAGCACCTGTTCTCGGATCAGCTCCGCCATGATGAACCGCTCCGGCTGATCCGTCACCAGATCCGGCGGGTAGTAGTAGGGGCCGGTGGGCAGCAGGTCGATGGTGGCTTGGATCAGGGGTGTCAAACTGCTGGGATCCAAGGCAGACACCCAAACGACAGGAGCGCCGGGGCGCAGGGCTTGGTAGCTCTCTTGGTGAGCTTGGCGCACGGCAGCATCCCGAGGAAGCAGATCCGCTTTGTTGCAGACGATCAGGCAGGGGGAAGCAGCAGGGATCCGCTCGGCAATAAAAGCATCCCCGCGTCCTGCCGGCACCGATCCATCCACCACGAAGAGGATCACGTCCACAGCGGCAATGGCTGCCTGGGCGTTGTGTACCAAGATTTCCCCCAGGCGGTGGTGGGGTTTGTGGATGCCAGGGGTATCCACCCAGATGATCTGGGCTTGGGGTAGGGAGAGGATCCCCTGCAGGCGGTTGCGGGTGGTCTGGGCCACGGGAGAGGTGATGGCAATCTTTTGTCCCACCAGGGCGTTGAGTAGGGTGGACTTGCCCACATTGGGCCGCCCGATCAGCCCCACAAACCCCGACTTAAACCCTGGCGGGGCAGCCGGGATCGCAGACAGTTCCCCACTGCTGACACGACCGGGCGCCGATTCCCCTTCTGCTGCAGCAGCGGAGGACTCTGTCCCGCCGTCGCCGTGGTATTCTACCGCTCCAGTGACCGGGTTGTTTTCGGGGAAAGCCATGCTCCGCCGGCTCAGCTCTTGCAGCGCCT
>NZ_JANSIF010000051.1:0-25856 GCF_047461935.1 Synechococcus sp. R55.4
ATGACTTTTGCCAAACCGCCTAAAGCTCAGTAAATTCAGCAAAGTTCAGGGTTTTGGGGGTTAGAGGCATGCTCTCCGGCAGGGGGTGGAAGCCTGAACTCCTTTCCTGCTGATCTGGGAACAGTCTAGCCAGGAGTGGCGTGCCCTCAAAGGGTATCCTTATCGCGTTAGCAGGACGAAGTCTCATTGGGGTGGGGCGAAGCGCGGCGAAAGTTTTTGTTAAGCATACACCTTAGTTCCGGACTGGGAAGATTTCAAGCGCTTTTGCACAGGTTTGGGGAGGCTCTCGTTCATTACCTTGGTTGGTTAAGCAAGTGCAGGGGTGGGATCCCTTTGTCCACCTACCTGTCCCTATGCCTATTGTGGGAGCAACTTGACGATGCGAGCGCGAACGGCCTTGCCGCTGCTGTGTCTTTCTTTGCTGTTAACTGCCTGCCGAGCTGGAAGGCCGCCCCAGGAGATGGAGGGGGACGGCCAACCCCCCACGCCAGTGGGAATAGGAGTGGTGGAAGAACGGATGATTGAGGAGGCGTCGGAATTTATCGCCAGCCTCGGATCCCAGCAGGTGGCCAGCATCCGGCCCCAGGTGAGCGGACAGGTGACTCGGGTGTTGGTGCAGTTGGGATCCCAGGTGGCTGCCGGAGCCCCTCTCTTTGAGATCGACAGCCGGCAGCAACAGGCGGCGGTGGCCGGCCAAACGGCGGGGATTGCCGCAGCCCAAGCCAACCTGGAGAGCGGCCGGGCCGTGCTCAGCCAGTTGCGGGCGGATCGGCTGCGGCTGGAGGCAGCGGCGGAGTTTGCCCGGGAGCAGCACGAGCGCAACCTGCGCCTCTTGGCCGAGGGGGCCATCAGCCAGGCGCAAGCGGATCAATCCAGCCGCGACCTGCGCCAGGCGGAGGCGGCTTTGGCGGCGCAACAGGAGCAGATCCGCGCTCAGGAGGCCGCGATCTTGCGGGCAGAGCGGGAGGTGCAGCGAGCCCAGGCCGAGGCGGAGCGGCAACAGGTGCAACTGCAGTTTTTCCAGGTTACAGCTCCCTTTGCCGGCATTGTGGGGGATGTTTTGGTGCGGCAAGGGGACTACGTGACGCCTCAGACGGTTTTGACCACCTTGACCCAAACCCAGGCGCTGGAGCTCAACCTCAACATCCCGTTGCAGCGGGCCCCCCAGCTGCGCATTGGCACGCCGGTGCAGATCCTGGATAGCCGCGGCGAGGTGATCGGCAGCAGCCAAATCTCTTTCATTGCTCCCGAAGCCAACGCCGCCACGCAATCGGTGCTGGCCAAGGCTCTTCTGGAGAACCCTGCCGGCCAGTTGCGCTCGGCCCAGTTTGTGCGGACTCGGGTCATCTGGGAGGAGCGGCCGGCCTTGCTGGTGCCGGTGACGGCGGTGGCCCGCTTGGGGGCGCAAACCTTTGTCTACACGGTGCAGACAACGGAGCCGCCAGCAGAGGGCATGCCCCCGGGGGCGGTGGCGGTGCAAAGGCCGGTGCAGCTGGGATCCATCTACGGAAACAGCTATGAGGTGCTGGAGGGCCTAGAGGCCAATGAGCCAATTGTGCTCACTGGCCTGCAAAAAATCCGCGATGGCGCACCGATTATTGATGAGGTGATCCTTCAGCAGAGGGGGCAGCAACAAGGTGGAGAGGGGGGATCCCCGCCCTAGAAGAGGCTGTGCATTCTCAGCAATTCTTATTTGCCCCAGTTTTGGCCCAGTCATCCAAGCTTCAACTTGAAGGGCGACCAGCTCAACCGGTATCTCATCGCAGCGGATCCTTAGACTTATGTTCGTTGACTTTTTCATTCGCCGCCCTGTTTTTGCCAGCGTCTGCTCCATCCTGATCGTGCTGGTGGGGGCGGTGAGCATTCCCCTACTGCCGGTGGACTACTACCCACAGGTGGCGCCGCCAGCGGTGAGGGTGACTGCTGTTTATCCTGGGGCCGACGCCGAGACGGTGGAGACGGCGGTAACCAATGTGCTGGAGCAGGAGATCAACGGCGTCGAGGGTATACGGTCTATCGCCTCGGTGAGCAGCAGCAACGGCACCAGCCAGATCACCGTTACCTTCAGCCCGGATCGGGATCTGGACACGGCGGCTGTGGATGTGCAGAACCGGGTGGCGCGGGCCCAGGGCCGGCTGCCGGCGGAGGTGATCCAAAACGGCATCAGCGTGGAAAAGGCCGGCGACAGCGCCTTTGTGCTGGTGTTGGCGCTGCGCTCAGAGGCGGGGGAATACGACGAGCTGTTTTTGAGCAACTACGCGGAGCTGTTTGTGCGGGATGCTTTGCGGCGCATCCGCGGCGTCAGCGATGTCATCATTTTCGGGGAGCGCACCTATGCCATGCGCATCTGGCTGGATCCGACGCGGCTGGCCAGCTATGGTCTGACAGCTCTGGATGTGGTAAACGCAGTGCGCCAGCAGAATATCCAGGTGCCCGCCGGCCAAATTGGCGGCCAGCCCAGCCCCCCGGATCAGGAGTTTCAGATCAGCGTCCAGGCCACGGGGCGGCTGTCGCAGCCGGAGGAGTTCGCCCAGATCGTTCTCAAGGCCAACGCCGATGGCAGCTTGGTGCGCATTGCCGATGTGGGCCGGGTAGAGCTGGGGGCCCAAAGCTACGATACGTTCTTCCGCATCGGGGGGCAGGAGGCGGTGGGGATCGCCATCACCCAACAACCGGATGCCAACGCCCTAGAGGTGTCGCGGCAGGTGCGGCAGACGTTAGCGCAGCTGGCGGAGAGTTTTCCGCCCGGCTTGATCTACGAGATCCCTTTCGACGCCACCCTGTTCATTACCGAGTCGGTGCAGGAGGTGATTTTCACTCTGTTGCAGGCGATTGGCCTGGTGGTGTTGGTGCTGTTTATCTTTTTGCAGGATTGGCGCATCACCCTCATTCCCACCATCACCATCCCGGTAGCGCTGCTGGGTACTTTTGCTTTTGTGCGCCTGTTTGGCTTTTCCATCAACACTTTGACTCTGTTCGGCCTCACCCTGGCCACTGGCTTGGTGGTGGACGACACCATTGTGGTGGTGGAGAATATCTCCCGCTACATCCGCGACCGCGGCATGCGGCCTCTGCAGGGGGCCTCGGCGGGGATGAACGAGGTGTTGGGGGCGGTGATCGCCACGACGCTGGTGCTGCTGGGGCTATTTGTGCCTGTTGCTTTCTTTCCTGGCACCAGCGGTCGCATCTACCAGCAGTTTGCCGTCACCATTGCCGTGTCGGTTTCGCTGTCCACGTTTAATGCCATTACCTTGGCTCCGGCTTTGTCGGCGCTGCTAATTCGCCCCCGCTCAGAGCAGATGTTTTGGCTGCTGCGCTGGTTTGACCGCGCCGTGGAAGGGATCCGAGCGGCCTACTGCCGCCTGCTGGAGCTGGTGGTGAAGCTGCGGCTGTTGGTGGTGACGGGGTTTATTGCCTGTTTGGGCCTCACCTACTGGCTGTTCCAAATTGTGCCGACGGGGTTTGTGCCGGATGAGGATCAGGGCTTTTTCATCACCATTGTCCAGGGGCCGCCGGGGGTTTCCCTCAACTATACCGACAGGGTGATCCGGCAGGCCGCCGCTATTTTGGAGGGGATCCCTGAGATCGAAAATCGGGTGATCGTGGGGGGGTTCAGCTTTACCGGGCCCTCGCCGGGGAATGGGCTGATCTTTGCCACCCTCAAGCCCTGGGAAGAGCGGCGGCAACCGGAGCAATCGGCGCAAGCGATTGTCAACCGGCTATTTGGGCCTTTTTTGGGCGGGATCAGCCGCGCATTGGTGATCCCGATCCTGCCGCCGGCCATTCCCAATTTGGGGGTTGCGGGCGGGTTTACTTTCCAGCTTCAGGATCGGGGGGTGAACGATTTCAACCTCTTGGAGCAGACGGCCAACACCCTGTTTTTTGTGGGCAACTCGCCGCCCCCGCCGGGCCAACCCCCCTTGGGCTTGCGGATTAACCCGCCCACCTTCAACGCCAATTCGCCGCAGCTAGAAGTACAGGTGGATCGGGAGATGGCCCAGTTGTTGGGGATCCCTCTGTTGGATGTCTTCGGCACGCTGCAGACGCTGCTGGGGGGCACCTACGTCAATGATTTCGACCTGTTCAACCGCAACTACCGGGTCTATGTGCAGGCGGATCAAGCATTCCGAGGTAACCCGGAAAGCATCGGCCAGTTCTACGTGCGGGGTGGGCAGGGGCAGCTCTTGCCGTTGAGCACCCTGGTTCAGGTGGAGGAGACCACCAGCCCGGCCATCATCAACCACTTCAACCTCTTCCGCTCGGTGGAAATTCAGGGCAGCGCCCTGCCGGGCTTTAGCTCAGGGCAAGCGATTCGGGCTATGGAAACTCTAGCCGCCCAGTTGTTGCCGCAGGGGTTTGGCTTCGAGTGGTCGGGCCTGTCGCTGGAAGAAATCGAGTCGGGAGGACAGGCGCCGCTGATCTTTGCTTTGGGCTCGGTGTTCGTCTTCCTGGTGCTGGCGGCGCAATTTGAGAGCTATGTGGATCCCTTGATCATTTTGTTGGCGGTGCCGCTGGCGGTTCTTGGGGCTCTTTTGGCGCAACTGCTGCGGGGCTTGACCAACGACGTCTTCTGCCAAGTCGGGTTGGTGATGTTGATCGGGCTGGCCAGCAAAAACTCTATCTTGATTGTGGAGTTTGCCAACCAGTTGGTTGCCCAAGGGATCCCACTGCTCAAAGCTGCCACCCAAGCAGCCGAGACGCGCTTCCGCGCCATTCTGATGACCGCCCTGAGCACTATCCTGGGTATTTTCCCTCTGGCAGCGGCCACGGGCGCAGGGGCAGCCAGCCGTCAGTCGCTGGGCACGGCGGTGATCGGCGGTATGCTCGTCTCGACAATGCTCAGTTTGCTGGTGGTGCCGGTGCTCTATGTCGTGATCAAGGGGATCCAGGTGCGAATTTTGGGGGGATCCCCTTCACCTGTGGATCTGGCGCATCTGCCCCCACCGGAGGATCCCAAGGATCTGCTGCCTGGTGGCGACAGCGTTGGGTAGCAAGAGGGATCTGCTTGCTTCTTCTCTTCTGGCGGAAAAGCGAGTGGGGGAAGGGGGCACCTTTCATCCACCGAGGGCCCTGTCCTCGAGCAGTTCGGACTCGGCTCCGCCGGGCATTTTTTCCCAGAACTGAGCCAGGTGTTGCAGGCCCACAAAGCCCAACTGCCAGAGGATCAAGGCTAGAGGGCCGTGCTGCTGCCGTTGGATCTTCAGGGCCAGAGCCAGTTGTTTGGGCTTGAGGAGCTGTTGCTGCTCAGCAAACTGGCAGAACTGTCGATCCCATTGGCTAAGGGCTTGTAAATCCGGCAGGGTCGGTTCCATAGGTTTGGCCGGGCAGGAAAGGATTGAATGTCGAGGATCGGGATCCTCGTACTGATTCTGGGGATCTTCTTGCGGATCCCTTGCAACAGGTTTCTTCCAGGGTATGTGACCACCCAGGCCCTCCCAAGGCCGGTTAGGGCAGAGAGGACTGAGCTTTGTCGCAAAGCTGGCTTATAGATCCTGGCAGGACAGTCTATCCCCAGGGGTCGTCGTCGAAAGGACTATCTGACCAATAGCCACTCTGCTGGGGTGGAGGGGGCTGTTGGGGAAGGGGCGGCGTGTAAGCAGGAGGCGGTGTTGGGATGGGGGTGGGTTTTTCCAGCTCCTCAAGTCGAGGCAGGTCGGCGGGCTTGGGCTCGACACCAAGGCTTCTCAGCTTGGCTTGCGTTTCTTGCACTTGCGCATTGAGCTCTTCCAGGTAGGCGCGGTAGTGGTTGGCAGCTTCCAGGTACTGCTTGGCTTTCTTTTCGTTTTCCCGGACGACCGCCTCCAGTTCTTTGGTGCGAACGGTGTAATCGGCCTCTTGATTGGTGAGGTTTTCGATGGCTTGGTTGAGTACAGCCCGCCGTCGCTCCAGTTGGGCTACAATTTCCGACAACTGTCGTTCTCGCTCGCTAAGGCTGCGTTCCCGGTTTTGAGTTTGTTCCAGTTGAAAGCTGGCCTGGCTGAGCTGCTCTCGCAAATACATCACCTGGGGCTCCGTCTCGTTGCGTTCCTGTTGCAACTCAAAGACCCGCGCTTCCAAGTGATCTTTTTCCTGCTGCAACACTTCCCGCTCGTTCAAAAGACGGGTGTAGAGCTGGTTGAGAAAGTCCACCTCCATCACCACTTGGCTAAGCTGAGTGGCGTATTCCCCAACCAAAGCCAACTCCCGAGCGAGGTTTTGGGTTTCACTGGTGGCTTGATCGGTGAAAAACTGGGGAAGTTGGGTGGTTTCTCTGAGGCGTTGGGTAAATTGCTTGAAGCGGAAAGAAAAGTTGCTCGCCATTGCCGGTGCGGTAGCCTCGAAGATCAGGGGAATGCCGATGGTTGGATTTCACAGGGCTTGGATTGCTTCCAATCTACTTGGATTGCTTCCAATCTAACATTGAGCTACAGCTTTTGCGGAAGCTTGCCTTAGGTGGGATCGGGGGGAGTTTCAGGGGCCGGCATGGCAACTTCCCCAGAGGGATCCCGTTTCTCGGATTCGAGCTGGGGGTTTTCTGTCGCTCTGTTTTTATCCTTGTCTTTTTGGTCTTTCGAGGTGCCTTCTGAATCTTGGCCGGAGATGCGGCGCAACAGCCGTTGCAGGAGTGGGCTGCGGCGATCGCCGATGACGGAGAAGCGGCTTTCGATCTCTTCGACGGGGACGGGATCCATTTGAGCCAGCTCCGGCTCGCTGAGGAGGAGTACCCGTATCGTTGCAATGGGGATCTGCAAGAACAGGTTGGATCCCCAAAACCCGAAGGCGGCTATGGCCAGGCCGGCCAGGCGGGTGCCGTTGCCAGGGGTGAGCGGGGCAAAGAGGGGGGCAAAGTCATAGAGGCGCTCACCGACTTCCAGCATCAGGATTGCCGCCAACAGCGTCAAAATCTTATGTTCGGGGCTGAGGAAGGCGGCCAAGATGCGGCGCTGGTCGGGGGTAAGTTCTTCCGGGGGGACAGAGGCCACCCACAGGCTGAAGATATCCAATGGCTTGCGCCACTGCAGGGCAAAGACCGGCCCAATGCCCACCACGGCCACCCAAGCCTGCTCCGCCCCCACCGGCAGGAGGGGATCCCCTGTGGCCAGCCCGATCAGGGTCAGCCCCACCCACAAGGGGAAGAGGAGGATGCCGGCGGCATGGATCCAGAGGAAAGGTTCCTGCCAATGGCTGCGCATGGGGAGATGCCAAAAGGGACAGGGAAGAGCAGGGCTAGGGGCGGGATTTGTCCACCACTTCCAATTCTGTGAGGCGGAAGGTGACTAATTTGTCCCAGTTGCCGCCTTCAAAGAGGACAGCGGCATGGTCGTCGGTAACCCGCTGTACCTGGCCCTCAAAGCAGTAGTAGGTGTCGTTGGGGTTGATGACCCGGACGGCAACGCCGGGGTAGATCGGGGGAAGGGCTTCGAGGAGGGTTGGGGTTGGAGTCGTGTTCACGTTTCAGCTATCCTCTTTTTTTGCAGAAGCTCTGCCTTACTATTATGAGGGAAAGCCCCTCTCTTGCCGAGTCTCCCCTTGTTGACCTTCTCCCCATAGCGGTTCACCGAGGGTTGGGCAATGGGCTGAGGTGTGGCTTCCAGCCCGCTAACACGAAAGGGGCCTGCACTGCGACTTCGACGGTCAATCCAGCTCCAGCTCAAGGCCCCAGACCATGGCTACCGGCGCACAGTCTTCCCCCTCCCAAATCTGGCATGTGTTGGTGATCGATGATGAGCAGGGACGGCGGGCTGTGGCCCTCAGCGCTGCCACCTATTCCATCGGCAGGGATCCCAGCAATGCGATTGTCATCGATTCGGCGGCGGTTTCCCGGCAACACGCGCTGCTGCTGCGGCTACCCCAAAAAGATGGCCAGTATACCTACCGGCTGTTGGACGGCAATATCGAGGGCAAGCGCAGCACCAACGGCGTCTCGGTGAATGGGCAGAGATGTTTGAGCTGGGATCTCAAGGATGGGGATCAGATCCTGTTGGGGAATCAGGTGCGGATGCAGTACTGCATTCGCCAGTTGTCAGACGAAGATTTTCAGCGGTATCTCCAGTCTGTAAGCTTTCGCAGCGTGAAGGCGGAGGTGGTGGATCGGCGCTCCACAACCATGCAGCGGTTTGATCCGCCCTCGATGCAGGCAATTTTGCCCCAAGAGGAGACGACGGAGAGAATTGACGTGAAGCCTCAACGCCGCAATCCGCTGCGGCTGCTGTTCCAGACCCTCTGGGGGCGTTTGAGGGGAAAGCTGAGATAATTTAGCCCTCAGGAATGCCCACCCGTTCTGAGTCTGGGAGCGCTGATGCAGTCTCGTCGGTGCTGTCTTTGCGGTCTTGCTCTGACGCTTCTGCCTGCAAGTCCAGGAGGGAGGGGGAGTTGGCTTCCCCAATCAACACTCCCCGCAGCCAGAGGGGAGCGACAAAGGTGGTGGCAATCACCATGACGATAATGCTGACATCGAGGGCATCGGAGAGAACCCCACTGGCGGCCCCCACGCCGGCAAACACCAGGCCCACCTCACCCCGGGGAATCATGCCCACTCCGATGGCGTAGCGGTTGATGCCCGGCTTGCCAAAGGCCCCCAAGCCCGCTGCTAGCTTGCCCACAATGGCAACTCCGATCAAGAAGACGGCAATGATCAGCCCCTCTCGGTTGGCAGGGAGGGTGGGGTTGAGTACGGCAAGGTTGGTTTTGGCCCCAACGCAGACGAAGAAGATGGGCACCAATAGGTCGGAAATGGGCTTGATCTGTTCTTCCAGCTCTTGCCGTTTCTCGGTTTCGGCCAAGATCAGGCCAGCGGCAAAAGCGCCCAAAATCGCTTCTAGATGAATGATTTGCCCTACATAAGCCAGCAGAAAGGCCAGCACAAGGGCGGGCAGAAGGGGGTTACCTCGGGTCTTCAGGCTGTTGAGAAGGGCAACAAAGTAGGGGCTGAGAAGGCGCCCCAAAACAATGGAGCCGACCAAGAAGACGATGGCACTGAGGATGATGATGCCGATATCGGAAAGGTTGACTTCTCCGTTTTTGGCCAAGCCCGCCACCACGGCCAAGATGATGATGCCCAACACGTCATCCAAGACGGCGGCACCAATGATCACTTGCCCCTCTGGGGAGGTGAGTTTTTGCAGCTCGGCCAAGACGCGGGCGGTGATGCCGATGCTGGTTGCTGTGAGGGCAGCGCCGGCAAATATGGCGGGGATAACGGGCACATGAAACAGGTAGAGCAAGCCCAGGGTTCCGGCCAGGAAGGGCACAGCAACGCCGATGATGGCTACGGCTGCGGCTTGAGGGCCGACCCGCAACAGCTCGGCCAGATCCGACTCGAGGCCGATTTCAAACAAGAGGATGATCACCCCGATCTCGGAGAGGATGTCGACGATCTCGCTTTGGGAGGAAAACACCTGCACCAGGGATCCCTCGTCGAGTCCGGCAGTGGCTTGCAGAAATTGCATCAATGCTGAGGATTGGGCCAAGGCGTGCAGCTCTTGGCCGGAAACTTGTCCTTCCGGGAAGACCAACAACCCCAGCGCGGAGGCCCCTACCGCGACGCCCCCCAGCAGCTCTCCCAACACGGGGGGAAAACTCAGGCGGACGGCAATTTCTCCGGCGATACGGCTGGCCAGATAGATGACCACTAGAGCCATCAGCACCGCTACCAGGATCAGGGGCGAAAGATTGGCAGCTCCTTCAATGGGGGCAGCGGCTTCGACGGCAAGCAAAACGGGATCCCAGCAATTCAACAGCAAGATCTCAACCTCAGGTGGACTGCTTTTTGTCTTGGGTTGGCACAAGCAGAGCGGCTCTGTTCAGGCAATCGCTCTGCCAGAAGACTGTTACAAAGGCTAACCCTCATGGCGATCCGCTTGCAATGCCTGCATCGGCACTTTATGAGGACTCTGTCCCGCTGATGCCAACAGAATGGTTTCCGATGAAGTTGCTCTGGTTGGCAATGGCTATATTTTTATGGCGGTGCGGGTTCTCAGCTTGGGATCCCAGGTGCCGTGCACTCTGTCTCGATCTACCGCGAGGATTAACGGTGATATCTCCTCTACGCACGCTGAGTGAACGCTGGCTACCCATCCTCCTGACAGGGATCCTACTGCTGCTGGTTTGGGATCCCTTGGCGATTTGGGCGAACAGCCCGGCGGCGCAACGCCTCTTGGAGCAGGGCACTGCAGACTGCAGCACGGTCAGGGAGTGTGCTCGACTATTGCGCAACCCGATCCTGCCTTCTTTGGGTCAATTGGCGGAGGGCTTGAGAAATATGGCGTTCCCCCTCACTTCCACGAGCGCAGTTGGGTATAACGCTCTGGTCACGGCAGCAGAAACGCTGGTGGGGTTGGGGCTGGCTTTGCTGGTGGGGTGGGCAACGGCGGTGGCGTTGGTGTTTTCGCGAGCTTTTGAGCGGATGATGCTTCCCTGGATTGTTGCTTCCCAGAATGTGCCAATTGTGGCTTTGGCGCCGGTGCTGGCGGTGGTGCTGGGGCAATATGGGGTGCGGGGTCTGTTGCCGAAAGCAATCGTGGCGGCCTACATTGCTTTTTTCCCGCTGTCGATCGGCATTGCCAAGGGGTTGAGCAGTGTACCGCCTCTGCAATTGGATTTGATGCGCACTTACCATGCCCACCCGCTGCAGGTATTTCGCTGGGTGCGGATCCCGGCGGCTATGCCGATGGTGTTTACCAGCCTGAAGGTTGCGGTGGCGATGGCTCTGGTGGGGGCTATTGTGGCAGAGATTTCGATTGTTAGCTTTGCAGGGCTGGGGCCGATGTTGTTAAGCCGTTCCTATTACGGCGACATGGTGGGGTTGTGGGTGATCATGCTGGTGGCGGCAGCTTTGGGGATCCTCTTGGTGCAGGGGATTGGCCTGCTGGAGAACATCTGGACGCGGTGGCGGCGACCCACTCCGTAACCCACTCAACACTGGGGATCGACGGGGCTTTGGATCTGATTTCGCGATTGGGGTTTCATGGGCTGCTCTGGTTCCATCGGTGGATAGTCCAGATAATTGACACTTATCTGGACTATCATCTTCACAGCCGCTCCCCTGAGCAGGACGAAGCGTTTATTGCGCCCTCTCCTGGAAGACCCCTCGGAGCCGGCAATCCAGGACAAGCTGCTCCTTAGGAGGAAGCCTCGCCTTGGCCCGGTGCAGGATTGGATCCATCCGGATCGGACGGTGGCCCAGACAGATCCAGAGGATTAAACCGGTTCATGGCCGTCATCAGTCCCTCTTGCCAGCAGCACTCCACGGCCTCTACCGCCACATCCAACACCCGCTCCAGCACCTCTTGTTCTGCAGGGGCGAATCCACCCAACACATGCCCGACCACATCTTGGCTGCCCTTGGGTTTGCCCACCCCCAAACGCAGCCGTGGAAACGCCTCGCTCCCCAAGTGCTGAATGATGGACTTCATGCCGTTGTGCCCACCGGCAGAACCGGATCCCCGCAGGCGCAGACGACCCAGCGGCAGATCCATATCGTCGTACACCACCAGCACAGAGGCGAGATCTAACTTGTACCAATCCAGCACCGCCCGCACCGATTGGCCGGAACGGTTCATGTAGGTTTCCGGCTTGAGCAAGCGTCGCTTTCCTCCCAGGGCAAACCCTTCTCCGTAGCTACCTTGGAATCGCTTCTCCAAAACCAACGGGATCCCCCAGCGCTGCGCCAGCCGATCCACCACCATAAAGCCGCAATTGTGGCGGGTATTGGCGTATTGAGGGCCGGGATTGCCCAGGCCCACAACGAGCTGCAGGGAAATCTCATCGGTTCCCTTGGGCTTGACCTGGGTCACAACGTTTCTCGCCTCCTCGAGCTAAAGTAAGGCATCGCTGCTTTGAGTGGTGTTGGCGTGTTTTCGGGCTGCTGGTCGCCCCGGAGGTTCGGATACCCAGCCGGCGGCAGGAGAACTCTTGGGGGCGAATGACTCCGCCATTGTTTATTGTGAACGCTTAATGTGAACGCTTCTGACCAACCCTGCTATGAGCCTGCCCACCCCCTTCGGTCTTCACCCCAGCACAACCGAATTCGATGCCTCGGATGCCCTGCGCCTCAGCCAGCGTCTGATTCAAGTGGGGATCGCCCTCTCCTCAGAAACAGATCTGGGGCGGCTGCTGGAGTTGATCGTTGCTCAAGCCCGAGAACTGACCCACTGTGATGGGGCCAGCCTCTTTGTCCGAGAGGGAGAAGAATTGCGGTTTTTCGTGGTCAACCGCCATGAGGAGCTGCGGGATCTGCGCTTGCCCCTCAGCCCTTCCAGCATTGTGGGCTACGTGGTGCTCACCGGGGAAAGCTTGAATTTGCCGGATGTCTACCGCCTGCCCGCCGACCGGCCCTATGCCTTTAACCCACAGGTGGATCGGCAAACCGGCTATCGCACCCGCTCCTTGCTCACCGTGCCGATGCGGGATCCCTCAGGCAAGATCCTTGGCGCCCTGCAACTGTTGAACCGCCTAAAGCCGGATCACCCCACCCCCCTAGCTCCTGACCAGGTGGCTGAGTGGAGCCAACCTTTTTCTGAGCTGGAAGTCAGCGTGGCAGAAGCCCTAGCCTCCCAGGCGGCGGTTGCCTATCAAAACGTCCAATTGCGGGAAGAGCTCAAATCTGCCCACTTCGAGACCATCTTCTGTCTGTCTCTGGCCGCAGAATACCGGGATCAAGATACCTCCTTTCACCTGAAGCGGATGAGCAACTACTCCCGCATCATCGCCAAGCACTTGGGCCTATCCAGCCATGAGCAAGAGCTGATCTTCTACGCCAGCCCCATGCACGATGTGGGCAAAATCGGGATCCCGGATGCCATCTTGCAAAAGCCGGGGCGTCTGACCCCAGAAGAGCGGCAGATCATGAACCGCCACCCTGAGATCGGCTACGAAATTCTCAGCAAGTCCGACTCCGAGCTGATGCAAAAGAGCGCCATCATCGCCCTTACCCACCACGAGAAGTTCGACGGCAGTGGGTATCCGCGCGGCCTCAAAGGAGAAGGGATCCCTCTAGAAGGGCGGATTGTGGCCTTAGCCGATGTATTCGATGCCTTGGCCAGCCGTCGCCCCTACAAAGAAGCCTGGGCTTTGAATGAGGTCTTTCAGTTTGTAGAAGACAACAGCGGCAGCCATTTCGACCCGCAAGTGGTGGCCGCCTTTAACCGAGGACGCAGCGAAATTCTGGAAATCTACCACCGCTATCAAGAAACCCGCTAAATCCAGCTCCAGATCAATCAGGGATCCAAGATACCAACCCAGAACATTCAGCTCCAAAGGGATCCATCCCCGCAAACTGCAAAGAAGGGATCCCAGGCCATCCTTTCCGTACAATCCCGCAGAATCTTATGGGCAAAAGGTGGGATCCCAGGGCAAACTGAAGGTGGTCGATTTTCTGCACAAATTACCCCATTGAAGGCCGATCTAGAGCCGACTTTTTGTGTTCCTCTACACATCAGTCTCCAACCCATCTGTACCCAACCTGTGCCGAGGATCCCTGTGATGGCTACCCTGACAAATCCACCCACTCCTACCCTATCGATCAACACCAAGCTGCGCGATTTGGCCTTGGTGGAGTTTCAGGTGAGCGAGTCCACCCCTTGTGAGAACGTGGTGCGCCGCCTAGAAGATGACAGCAGCCTTTCAGGAGTCATCGTGCTGGACGAGCGGTCACAGGTGCGGGGAATGTTGACCCGCCGCGCCATTCTGGAGTGGATGCTTAGCAAGCCCTACGGCCTGGATGTGTTTTTGAAGCGGCCCATCAGCTCCATGGTAGAGTTCCATAGCCGGGATTTTCTCTTGCTCCCCGGCGACTGCGATGTCATCCAAGCAGCCGACCGAGCTTTCCAACGGCCCGAAGAGACCATCTATGACCCCGTGGTGGTTCAACTGGGATCCCAGGACTACCGCCTTCTCGATGTGCCGGTGTTGTTGGTGGCCCAGGCCCAGGTGCATCTGGCCACCCAGCGCAAGCTACAGGAGCAGCAGGAAGAGATGAAAAGGATCTTGGCAGAGCTGGAGCAGGAAAAAAACCGCAGCCTCCAGTATGCCCGGGATCTGGAGCGACAAAAAGCCGAGATCCTCAACCAAAACCTGGCCTTAGACATGGAACGTCGCCGGGCCCAACAGCGCTCCGAGGAGTTGGCTCGCCTTAACGCCCGCATCATTGAAATCAGTTCTGTGCTCTCTGAGAGAGGCAAATCCACCTTTGCCGCTACCTTTGAAGGCGTGGAAGCCGTACGCGGCCTAGTTCAGGAAATTGCCGACAACAGCCAGGAGTTGTCGCGGGAGCTCAAGGAGATCAACACCATTGTGGATTTGATCGTAGAGGTGGCAGGATACATTCGCCTGCTCTCTTTCAATGCGGCTGTAGAGGCCAACCGCAGCGGTGGTGCCGGTGGCTTTGGAGCCATTGCCCAGGAGATCCGCAAATTGGCCGGGCGAACCACTGAGGCCAGCAACCGTATTCGCAGCTTGGCAGAGCGTATCCAGCGCCAGAGCCAATCCACACTGCAATCGGCCCAAAGCAGTGCTGAGGTGGTGCAATCCCTTTACCAGCAGGCCCAGTCAGCCCAGTTGGCCCTGGAAGAGCTGCAAACCCTGTTGGAACGAGCCCAGATCTAGCCGAACTTTTGAGATTCTTTTGGATCTTGAGATCCTATGGTTGCCATGGTGACTAGGGGGCAGCTTTCCCCTCTCGAATCTCATAAGTGTAGAATTGCCCTGCCACGGCGAGGGTTTCAAAGTGGTAGGTGGGCAAGGAAATCCCCAGCGGGCCAAAGTTGAGCAACGACAAATCGGTGGTATAGAGGCTGAAGAGGATAAAATTCTGCCGGCGGGTTTGGCGCATGAACAAAGCTTCCAGTTCGGGCTGAAGCTCTCGGACGAGGGTATGACATTCCTCAATCAAAGTGGCCAGGAAAGCCGGGATCTGAGCACAGTATTCCCGCGTAGCGTAGGCAGCCAGTTGTTCCCCTGCATAGGTTCCGTACTCTTCTAAGGTGGGATTGGTGATGGCCAAAGCAGCCACCCCTCCGGCCAAAACCAGCCCGGAAAGCAAGGAAAAGACCTTTAGCATCGCAGCCTCCGAAACCAGATTTTCCATTCTGCTACAGGCTTGAGCCACCTCAACAGGGATCTTCCGGCAGAAGCCAAAGGGTTCTGTCCCGCTGACGCAATCGACCAAAGCCGACCCGTCGATCCCGTAGCCCTTTCGCCAGCCGCCTGCGCGGGATCAACAGCCAAACGCTCTACCCCGAAAGGACTCCTAGGAACCCGGTTCACCGGCGCTGCACGGCAACAGTGTTCCGGCAAGCCCGCAGAAGGGCTATATCCCTTGATTGAGTTGCTGGCCCACAGGATAGGATGGGATCCGATGTGCAGATGGTTTGATGTTCTCTATGGAACTTGCCGATCTAAGACGCACCCTAGAATCGCTCACCTTGCGCCTGAGCAACGCTCAGGACTATCTTTGACCTGCCTCACCTGGAGCAACAGATCGCCATCCTAGAGCAGGAAGCCTCCCAGCCCCAGTTTTGGAATGATGTAGAGGCAGCCCGCCGCCACATGCAGCAGCTCAACAGCCTCAAAGCCTCCTGGGATCAGGTGCATCGCTGGAAGGATCGCCTAGAAGATGCCGTCAGCGCCCTTGAGCTGCTCCAAGAAGAGCCCGATCCGGAACTCTTAGCCGAGACAGCGGGATCCCTGGCAGTGGTGGAGCGGGAGTTGGGCCAGTGGGAGCTACAGCAACTGCTCTCCGGCCCCTACGACAAAAACGGTGCCATCCTCACCATCACCGCCGGCGCAGGGGGAACCGACGCCCAGGACTGGGCGGAAATGCTCCTGAAAATGTACACCCGCTGGGCCGAAAACCAGGGCTACAAGGTCAGCCTCTCGGAATACTCCGAAGGTGCCGAAGCCGGCATCAAGTCCGCCACCCTGCTGATCGAAGGCCCCTACGCCTATGGTTATCTCTCTGCCGAGAAGGGTAACCACCGGATGGAGCGCATCAGCCCCTTCAACGCCAACGGCAAACGGCAAACCAGCTTCGCCGGCGTAGAGGTGATGCCGATCCTGGAAGAGGAAAGCGAGTATGAGCTGAAGATGGAAGATCTGGAGTTCGAGACCTCCCGCTCGGGTGGAGCAGGTGGCCAAAACGTGAACAAAGTGGAAACAGCAGTGCGGGTGATCCACAAGCCCACCGGCATTGCTGTGCGCTGTACCGAAGAGCGCTCCCAACTGCAAAACAAAGAGCGGGCCATCCAGATCTTGAAGGCCAAGCTGATCGAGATGGAAGAAGAAAAACGCAGACAAAAGCTGGCCGAGATTCGCGGCGAGATAGTGACTCAGGGCTTTGGGGGGCGTATTCGCACCTACACCTTCGATCCTTACAAGTTGATCAAGGATCACCGCACCAACGCCGAAACCTACAATGTCGAGGCCTTTATGAACGGTGAGCCGAGCGAGCTGATGCACTTTATTCAAGCCTACTTGCGGCAGGAAAATGCCAAGCAAGCCGCTGCCGTTTAGAGTCGGCTCCAGCGCTCCCACACTGCCTGCATCAGAGCAAGCCGCTCCTCCGGTGAGGCCATTTGGAGCTGAACGGGATCCCCTTCTGGAAAGACCCCCCCTACCCCCCACCCCACAGCTCTGGGGCAAGCCGTCTTCTCCTGCAGGGATCCCGCCCAGGCCAGTCCATGCCAAGCGCCGATGGCAGTCTCCAGCGCCGAAGAAAAGACCAGATCCAGGCCGGGATGGCGGCTGAGATACTCCCGCAGCGCGATGCAGGAGCCCACCAAAGATGGCTTCACCACCAGGATCCCTGTCCATCCTGAGCGATGGACGGCTTGCAACTGTTCCAAGCAGGCCACCGATTCATCCAAAGCAATGGGGGTCTGGTACTGGCGGCTGAGCTCCACCAAATGGGCGTGCTGATCCGGCGGCAGAGGCTGCTCCAAAAACTCAATCTTGACCGGCGAGTCCTGGTTAAGCCGATCACAAACCATCAGCCACCGGTGGGCCTCCGCAAGCCCTAGTCCCCCATTGGCATCCAAACGCAGACGGGATCCCGGCGGCAACCGCTCCAGCCATTGCTCCAGCTTCTCCAACTCCTGCTGCATGGGATCCCTCCCCACCTTGAGCTTGTACACCGACCGCGTGAGTGGGACGGAGTCCTTGTAAGATTCCGGCGGCAGGGTCTCCCCCAAAAGTTCACAGAAAGAGAGTAGAGAGAGATCCTTGTTCAACCAATCGGGATCCCGACAGGCCAGCCAAGCGCCTTCCAACCCAAACCGGCAGGCCGGCAGTGCTTCTGGGATCCCCAAAATATGCGCCTCCGACAAAAGAGGGGGCAACTGCCGACAAAACTCCAGAGCCTGCTCTAAGGTCTCGCTGCCAAACCAAGGGATGGGAGCAATTTCCCCATATCCTTGACAGCCTGTCTCCCGATCTGTAAGTCGGATCAGGATCCCTTCGCGCACGGACCACAGTCCGTGGTGGGTACGCAGGGGCCGCCGAAAGGGACGCCAGTAGGGGCAAAACGCAAAGGAAAACCGCTTTTCCAGCCGCCCAAGCGGCACGGATCCCTCTTTTTGGGTATCCCCTGCAGATGATCCGCTGTGCCTACCAGCCACAAAAAGCTCAAGCAAGATAAAGAAAGGAAAAACGCCAGTTTTCTCAGAGGGCTGCTATTCAGAAACGATCCCCATCGTTTTCTTGGACATCTCGAGATTGACCCACAATCGTGACCTCAATCCAGAGTTATGGTTACTTCAGGCTAGGGTGAGAAACATGGGCTCCTAAAAAAATCTTTCCGGCACTGCGCATTCAACATTTTCAACATTTTTTATTTAGGTGTTTTATTGAGGTGTGGGCGCAATGTCCCCGTTTGAATCGAAATGGCCATGTTTGCCAGATCTTAGTTTTCCTCATGGTTTGCTCAGCTTAAAACACCAGCTCAACCTCTGCCAAGGCAGCTTCTGGCCCCACCAGAGCAATGGCCGGGGGGGTCAGGTAGGTCTTTGCGGCTTGGTGGAGCTGCTCTGGGGTGAGCTGCCTGACCCCCTGCAAATACTGCCGGTCAAACTCCATGCCCAAGCCCAAAATCTCGTACCAGCCCGCCAGTTGAGCCACCTGGGCATTGGTTTGTTTGCTGAGGGCATACTGGCCCAGAAGTTTGCGCTGCGCCATTTCCACCTCTGCCAGGTCGAGCGGATTGGCCTGCAGACGGTGGATTTCTGCTTGTAGGCGCTCCAGGGCCACCTGAGTATTCTCTGCCGCAGTGCCCATGTAAACCCCAAAAGGGGCGGGATCCCGACGGGTGGCAAAAAAAGCCGAGACCTCATAGGCCAGGCCACAGCGCTCCCGCAGTTCCACAAACAGACGGCTGGATAGACCGCTGCCCAAGTAGGTGGCCAGCAACTTCAGGGCCGGATAATCCGCAGAAGCAGCAGGGGATCCGCGAAACCCAATCAAGATTGTTGTCTGCTGAGTGGGCTGGGGCAACCTCAGCAGTTGGGGATCCCTCAGAGGGGGTAGGGGAACATCCCGATCCTCTGGAGAGGGGCCGGGAACAACCCAGTCTCCCAAAGCCGCTTCCACCTGGGCAGCCATCTGCTCCGGCGGCTCTGGGCCGATCACCACCATCACCATTCCATTGGGACGACAGTAGGCCGCGTGATAGGCCACCAAATCCTCGCGGGTCAGGGATCCCACCGTCTCCAGCCGTCCCAACCCCGGCAGGGCGTAGGGATGATCCCCATAGAGGGCCTGTCGCACCTGATCGAAAGCCAGGCTGAAAGGCCGTTCCTGCTGGGCGCGAATGGCTTGCAGCATCAACCCCTGCTCTCGCGCCACCTCCTCTTCAGGAAAACTGGGATCCCGCAGCGTCTCCGCAAGCAAATCCAGCAACTCCGGGAAATCGGCAGCCACACAGCGCAGGCTCACCTCGAAAGAGTCGGCAGAACTGTCCACCGATAGCGAGGCTCCCAGCGATTCCACCGCAGCAGCAATGGCCTGGGAGTTGCGCCGATGCGTGCCTTTGGTGAGGACAGCCGCCATCAAGTGGCTCACCCCCGCCTGTTGCGGCCGCTCTGCCCGGCTACCACCGCGGAAAAAACAGTGGGCAGCCAAGATCTCCACCGTTGGGTTCTGGCCCAGCAACAGCGTGATGCCATTGGCCAAAAGGACGCGCTGTAAACGGCCACGTTGGGTGGCAAGCAGAGCAGAGTTCATGCAGGCAAGGGATCCCGTCCAAAATCCGAAAGTCAAGAGTCCAGAGCGCCAAGGCGGCGCTTAACGGCAAGCCAGTTGCAGCTCCGAAGCCGCCGCTGTACCCAGGGCAGTCGGCTTGAGAACGGTGACCACATAGGCCTCCAAAGACAAGTACTGCTGGGCCAATTCCCGGATCTGAGCCGGGGTAAAAGATTGCAACAGCTCCAGGTACTCTTGAATGCGCTGCACCCCGCCCAGCGTCTCGTAGTAGCCATAGATGCCCGCCAATTGACTGGGAGACTCGGCGGAGAACAGGAACTCATGGGTGAGCATACGCCGGGTGCGATCCAACTCTGCTTGGCCGATGCCATCCTGCTGCAGCTTTTCGATCTCGTGCAGGATCGTCGCCTCCACCCGCGCCACATCCTTCGGCTCCAGCTGAGCGCCGATACAAAACAGTCCCCCCTCCTTCAACACCAGCGAAGAACAGCCAATGGCCCTCACCCAGCCCCGCTGTTCCCGCAGCAGATGCACCAGCCGCGAAGTACGGCCATCTCCCAGCAGAGAAGCCAACATCTCCAGGCCACAGGCTTGTTGCCAATCGTCAATGCCAACGGTAGGCCAGGCCAATTTCAGACGGGCTTGCTCCAAGCGGGCATGGTCGCTCTCCCGGCGCAGGATCCCTTGGGGACGAGGCTGGGGCGGGATGGGGGGGCTGGCCGGTGCTGGCCCAGCAGCAGAGCTGCCAAACTGCTCCTCCACCAAGGCCAACGCCTGCTCAGGATCGATGCCACCCGTCACCACCACCGTCATGGATTCAGGCCGATACCAAGCGCGGTGGTAAGCGCGCATCACCTCAGGGGTCAGTTGCATCAAGCTTTCCGGTGTGCCCAACACCGGTCGTCCATAGGGATGCTCCCCATAGGCGGTCTCCATCAAGAGCTGATAGGCCGTGTAGTCCGGGTTGTCGGCGGCGCGGCGAATTTCCTCCAGAACCACCTGCCGCTCCCGCTCAAACTCTGGATCCGGGATCCCGGCCCGCAAAACCACCTCTGCCAAGTAGGGCAAGGTATCCGCTAGGTCAGCAGCAGCCACCGTAATGTAGTAATGGGTGTAGTCTTGGCCGGTGGCAGCATTGGTAACTCCGCCCCGTCCTTCCACGGCCCAATCCAGCTCACCAGGGGCCAGCCGCTCGCTGCCCTTAAACACCATGTGTTCCAAAAAATGGGATAGGCCCAGCCACTCCGGCGGCTCATGGCGTCCACCTGTCCGTACCCAGACGTCAACGGTTACAGAATCGGCAATGGGGATGGGATGAACGATAACGCCTAGCCCGTTGCTCAGTCGGTGGGTGTAGGCGGGCAAGAGACGAGGAAAGCGGTTCAAAATTCTTAATTGATGGAGAACAGTCTTAATTGTAGATGGAGAGGGTCTCCCGGAAATAGTATCTGAGACTACTTTTCTCGGCCTTCTCTCCCCACCTTGCAGATCCCAACCCCTTTTGTGGTAGAGGGAGAACCTAGGTACCTTGGGCTGCTCCCTGTCCAGACATCCCCCTAAGGCTCATTGCGCAGATCCGGGGATCCCTGCCAAGCCAGACTGGGGGATCCCTCGCTTGCCAGATTGTCCTCCACCTGAAATCCAGGGGGCCATTCTTCGCTATCGCGCACCCGCTGCACCACCTCTTGGGGCAGCACGACCCCCAACTGCCGGGCAGCCATGGCCACCACATCCCCCCGGTCGATCAAGCCAGCAATGGCGCCGGTGGGCGTGAAAACCAAAATGCGGCGGGGTTCTGCCTGGCGCATCATCTGAATTACCTGGGGAATGGGGGTCTCTTCTCGTACCCCCTGCAGTTGCTCCATCGGCTTGAGAATGGCTTTCAGGGTGAGGCGATCCCACTGGCTGCGCTCGATGTCGTTGAGCAGTTCTGGCCTGACCAACCCGCGGTAACGGCCATCTTCCTCGGCAAAATAAACGTCCGCCGGTTGAGTTGGGGCTTCCGGCCTGAGAGAAGAAGGCACCAGATAGCGATCCACAAACTCCCGCAGGCTCATGTTCGCGTCCAAAACCCGAAACTGGCGGGTCATCACATCTGCAGCTTTCAGGCGGGCCAGCACCTGCTGCAGTTGCGCGTACTGGCTGTAGCGGCGGGCGGTGTTCAAAATAAACAGGCCGATCAACCCCACCCAGAGGCCGTTGAGGCTCCCCCAAAATACCACCAGCAGACCTAGCCCCACCAAACCCCAGCCCACCCCCTGGCCGGCTCGGGCCGCCCACAGCATACCCTTTTGCCGATCCCCTGTCCAACCCCAGATGGCCGCCTTGAGCATTTGCCCCCCATCCAGAGGCAAGCCCGGCAGCAGGTTAAACAGGGCAATCGTCAGGTTGATGGCAGCCAAGCTGGTGAGGGTTGAGGCCAGCATCGACTCCGGCACAGCCCAAGCCCGGGCCATGCTGAAGAGCACAAACAGACCCAAGCTGAGGAGAGGGCCTGCCACGGCCACGCAAAAAGCGCCAAGGGGGCGGGGAACTTCCCGCTCAATCGCCGCCATACCCCCAAAAATAAACAGGGTGATGGAGTTAACCCGTACTCCATAGGCGCGGGCCACCAAGCTGTGGGCCAACTCATGAGCCAGCAGAGAAAGAAACAACCCCACCGCCGTCAACACCCCGTAGGAGAGCACCAGCAGGAGGGCCGCCGGGAACCAGGTGTAGTCGATGAAAAAGGGGATCCCCCACAAGCTACCGATGCGCAGGCGACTGGTCATGACGATACAACTCCTTACACAGCTCTCACTGGGGAGAAGGCCCAGGAAGGTGCCGTTGAAGACGACAAGCAGCCCCTTAACTTGGGATCCCTCTCCTCCACTGTAGCCCTTCTGCCGGGCCTTCCGTTCCCTTGCGGCTCCCCCGGCAGACAGCGGGCCTGCCCTATCCCTAGAGGCTCTTAAAGATCTTCTCAGAGCACAACACTACCTACAACACCAGACCCCCGAAGATTGTGATAACGTGGTTGGGCATTGGGTCGGCGGGGTTGCCAACCGGCGCTCAAGAGTCGGAACTACCGAGCTTTGCAGAAGAGGTGTGGCTATGGTGTGGACTTCGTCCCGCTCAGGCGAACAGAGCAAAGAAGTACAGGGACTTGATCCCGCTGAAACGACGGGATCCCTGCCTCTGGGCGAGTTTCCGGCCACAGCCCCGGCGGCCAGCCCGGTGTTCTACCGCACCTACAGCCGTCGCCGCCCGGATGGCAACCGCGAGACTTGGGGCGAAGTTTGCGAGCGCACCTTGGCCGACATCGCCCGGCTGGGGCGTTTTACCCCCCAGGAGCGGGAGCTCGTAGAGCGCATGCAGCGGCAGTTGAAGGCGTTGATCTCCGGTCGAGCCTTGTGGGTGATGGGCACCGACTGGATCCAGAAGCCGGAAAACTTCTCCGGTGCCTACAACTGCACCAGTTTGGCGGTGGTGGACTGGCGGGCCTTTGGCCTGATGATGGATCTGGCCATGATGGGCTGCGGCACGGGAGCGGTGCTGGAACCGCAGTTCATCCGCCAGTTGCCCCCCATTGTCAACCGCCTGCGGGTTCACGTGAAGGGATCCATCGGCACCACCCCTCCCGAAGAGCGGCAGGAGCACACCCGCATCCAACGGCAGGGATCCCAGGTGCACATCCAGGTGGGAGACAGTCGCCGCGGCTGGGTGGATTCGTACCAAGCGCTGCTGGAGCTGGCGTCGGATCCCAGCTTTGGGGGCCAGGTGGAAGTGACAGTGGACTTGAGCGATGTCCGCCCGGCTGGGGAGCGGCTGAAAGGGTTTGGGGGCGTGGCCAACCCCATTAAGCTGCCCGGCTTGTACGAGCGCTGTGCCGCCATCCTCAACAGGGCAGTAGGGCGGCAGTTGAACTCCGTGGAATGCTGCCTGCTCATTGACGAGGCGGCGGTGGTGGTGGTGGCGGGAAACATTCGTCGTAGCGCTGGCATTCGTCAGTTTGCTGCCGACGACCAGCTGGGATCCACCGCCAAAGACAACTTGTGGCAGCAGGACGAAAACGGCAACTGGAGAATTGACCCCGAGCGAGATGCCCTGCGCATGGCCAACCACACGCGGGTGTTTCACCGCAAGCCGACGCGGGAAGAATGTGTTGAGGCCGTGCGGAAGCAGTTTTACTCAGGCGAGGGGGCCATCCAGTGGGCCGGGGAAGCCGTAGCACGGGCCAATTGCGACCTTATCCCACCCGACCTAAAACCCGACTTTCTCAAAGCCTATGAGGCAGGAACGGCCCGAGAATGGCTAAAGGGACGGGATCCCTCCCTAGGGGAAGAGGAACTTCAGGATCGCCTGTGGCGCTATGGGCTGAATCCCTGCGTGACAGCCGATACCTGGGTGCACACGGGCGATGGGCCGCGCCAGGTGAGAGACCTGATTGGGAAGCAGCACAGCACCTATGTCAATGGAGAACTATTCAGTACCACACCGGAGGGGTTCTTCTACTCCGGTACCAAGCCTGTGCTGAAGCTTTTGACCAAGGAAGGGTTCTCTCTGCGGCTGACAGGCAACCATCGGGTTCTCAAAGTCACCGCTCAAACCCAAAAGGCACAATACACCGAGTGGGTACCGGCAGAAAGCCTACAACCGGGCGACCGCATCCTGCTGCACAACCATCGCGATCTCACCCCGTGGGATGGGGCGGGTACCTGGGAAGAAGGCTGGCTTTTGGGGAATTTGCTGGGTGACGGTAGCCTTACGGCAACCCCGTGGAACGACACGGCTTTATTACGCTATTGGCAAGATACCCAAGCCGAAATGAGCCAGTATGCGATTCAGCTTTTGCAAACGGCAGTGGGTTACGAGCCCCGCCAGCCAGAGGCATATCACTATGCGCAGCTTGGGTTGCGGGTTATCGGCTCCAGGGGGTTGGCAAAACTGGCGGCCCAGTTCGGCATGAGGCCCGGACAAAAGCAGATGACAGAGGCGCTCGAAGCCACCAGCTTCCAGTTTCATCGAGGCTTCTTGTGCGGGCTCTTTGATGCGGATGGCAGCGTGCAAGGTAATCAGGAGAAAGGGGTTAGCGTGCGGCTCTCTCAAAGCCATCTGGGTACCCTCAAAGCGGTTCAGCGCATGCTGGCGCGGCTGGGCATCATTGCAGTTTTGTATGAGAATCGCCGTCCTGCTGGATATCGCCTGCTGCCGAACAGTGCTCGCCAACCTGCACCATACGCTTGCAAAGCCCAGCACGAATTGGTTATTGCCAACGACAACTTGCATCTGTTCCAGGAATGGGTCGGCTTTCGGGAACCGCACAAAGCCCAAAAGCTAGAGGCACTGCTGAATGGCTACAAGCGCCAGCTCAACCGAGAGCGGTTTGCTGTGACGGTTGCTGCCCTTGAGGCAGACGGGGTAGAGCCGGTGTATGACTGTACTGTCCCCGGCCCAGCGTGCTTTGATGCCAATGGGTTTGTTGTCCACAACTGTGGCGAGATTATTGGCCACACATTCCATTGCAACTTGGCCGAGATCCACCTCAACCGTTTGGATCCCCACAACCGGCAAGAGCAAGAGGAAGCCTTCACGGCGGGAGCCCTCACGGTGGCAGCCCTACTCCACCACCGCTTTGTGGAACCCCGCTTTCAGCGTTCGCGGGAATGGGATCCCATCGTCGGCGTCTCGTTCACAGGCCTGTTCGACTTTTGCGTCAAAGCCTTTGGGGTTGAATGGCTGCGCTGGTGGCAGGAAGGGAGACCCGATACCCCCATCGGGAAGGAATTCAAGCAGCAGGAGCGGGAATACCTCAGCCGCTGGAAGGAGATCGTCCACCGCGTGGTCTGGGACTACTGCGACCGCCACAGCCTGCGCCGCCCCAACCGCTGCACCACGGTTCAGCCCGCCGGCACCAAGTCGCTGCTCACCAACGCCTCTCCCGGCTGGCACCCGCCCAAAGCCCAACGCTACATCCGCCGCATCACCTTTGCCAAAAATGACCCGGTGGCGCTGGCCTGTCTGGACTATGGCTACTCGGTGGTACCTGCTCAGGCGGACAAAGATGAAAACGGGAACTTGCTCAACGACCCCTTTGATCCCCGCTGTACCGAATGGCTGGTGGAACTGCCTGTGGAAGTAGAATGGGCCAACCTGCCCGGTGCTGACCAGATCGAGATCGAGCAATTCTCGGCCCTGGCCCAGTTTGACTTTTATATGCAGGTTCAGAGGTACTACACCACCCACAACACCTCCGCCACCATCGAGCTGCGGGAGGACGAGGTGGAAGCTCTGGGATCCCGTATCTACGAAGCCATCCGCGACGACGAGGGCTACATCAGCGCAGCGCTGCTGGCCCGCTTCGATGCGCCCTTCCCCCGCCTGCCTTTTGAGAAAATCGACAAGCCCACCTACGAACGACTGGTGGCCGAGGTCAAAAAGAGACGGCGGACAGATAACTTCTTCGCGGCCCTGGCCCGCTACGACCGCAACTTTACCTTGGCAGCAGAGGGACCGGCAGGGTGTGACGCTCTGGGGTGTCTGTTGCCAGATTTGGCGCCTCAGAGCTAGTTCCCCAAAAGGGTTCCCCCTGCTGCCGACCAACCCCATCGGATGCAAAGGCGCGACCGAGCTGATACATTTACGCTGAACACTGCTGAACATCACTGTTCAACTATGCAGCGATAGCATTCTGTTTGTTTCCAAAC
>NZ_JANSIF010000052.1:0-25707 GCF_047461935.1 Synechococcus sp. R55.4
TCCTGCTCAGAGATAGGCAGGATGCGATCGCTTCTTTCCTGAACCATGTTCAGGAGAGTTCAGCGTGAATGTATCAGGACGACGGTGTGTTCATCACCCTAGAAGGCGGGGAAGGGGTGGGCAAAACCACCCAACAGGCCCTCTTGGTTGAGCGGCTGCGCCAAGAAGGCTACGCTTGCCTGTGTACCCGCGAGCCGGGGGGCACGGCGCTGGGCAAAACGCTGCGGGAGCTGTTGCTGCACGGGGATCCCTTTAGCCCTCTGGCGGAGTTGCTCCTGTACGCGGCGGATCGGGCTGAACACGTGAGCAAAGTCATCGCGCCGGCTCTGGCGGCAGGGCAGGTGGTGGTTTGTGACCGCTTTACCGATTCCACCCTGGCCTACCAGGGCTACGGTCGGGGGCTGGACTTGGAGAAGATCCGCCAGCTCAACCACTTAGCCACCGGCGGGTTGCAGCCGCACCTCACCCTGTGGCTGGATCTCCCCCCAGAGGTGGGGCTGGCGCGGAAGGCCTCCGGCCCGCTGGCGCGAACAGGGTCTTGCGACAAGCTCGAACAAGAACACCTGGAGTTCCACCGCCGCGTCTACCAAGGGTTCCAGGCTCTGGCTGCCGCAGAACCACAGCGGATTGTCCGCATTTCAGCCCAGGGATCCCCGGCAGAGGTGGCTGCCCGCCTCTGGTCAGTGGTCGAACCCCGCCTACCACTTGCGACAGCAGGCCGGGAGCCCTAGACTCTGTTCCGCTGACGGGAATGGCGCGACAGGCCAAAGCTCGCGACAGTTTCCCTGGCCACAGCCTGCTCGGTTTACCAAGGTTAAGATTAGGTTAAAAAGGAAGAGGCGGGGGTAACCTCAAGCTAGGCTGGATGACCTATGTGAAAAGAGCCTGCTGCCCTCTTGGTTCTCGTTTTGGGTAGAGGAGACTGGCTGTGGACGCTGTTGCTGCTGAGCTGAAAACCGATCGCGTCAGCGGGACGGAGTCCTTTCGCGTCAGCGGGACGGAGTCCTTTCGCGTCAGCGGGACGGAGTCCTTTCGCGTCAGCGGGACGGAGTCCTTGCACTTGACCTTGCCCTCATCTGCGCCCTTGCCAACCGTGGCCGCCTGGGCCCACCAGCTGTTGAGCCAGCAATGGCAGCGGCTGCAGAAACACGTAAGGCGAGTTCTGGCTCAGCATCCAGAGGCGGCAGAATCTCTCCACCAAATCCGGGTGACCTTGCGCCGTATTGGCACCTGGGTGCAGGTGTTTCAGGGATCCGTCCGGCTGCCCAAGCCTCTCAAGCCCAAACGCCTGCAGAAGCTGGCCAGTGCTTTGGGCAAACAGCGGGATCTGGACGTGCTGCTGGAAATCCTGCAGGAACCTTGTTGGGAAGGGATCCCGGCAGCCCAGCAGGCAGAACTGGAGAAGCTAAAACAAGATCTGCAGCAACGTCGAACCCAAGCCGAGAAACGCTCCCGCCGCATTCTTGAAGATGCTGACTTCCTGGCGTTTCAAGCTGCCTGCGAGCAGTGGCTGGCTCACCCCCGCTATAAGCCCCAGGCGGAGCTGCCTTTGCCGGAAAGCTTGCCCCACTTGCTGACTCCCCTGCTGGCCCAGTGGCTGCTGCAGCCAGGCTGGCGGATCCCTGCTTTCCCCGCAACGGAAGCCCAGGCTGAGCAACTGCACGAGCTGCGCAAGGCCACCAAACGGCTGCGCTATCAGGTGGAGTTTTTTGCGCCCTTTTACGGGGAAACCATGCAAGATTGGATAGCAACCCTGAAGTGCTTGCAGGATCAACTGGGCCGCTTTAACGATTTGCAGGTTTTGCAAGGCGAGCTGCCTGCAGACTCAGACCTACAAACCCTTCTCCAGGAACAACAAAAACTAGCCCTCCAGGAGTGGCCTGAGCACCAACAGCGCTGCCTGGCCTCTGCCGAGCAGCACCGGCTTTACTCTAATCTTTTCTCTGTTTCCAATTTCTTTCCAACTGGGGATCCCTAGGTTTCCAATTCTATAGATCCCCCCGAAGGAAAAACCCCGCCTTATTGGCGGGGGATTTTTTGTGGCTATAGGGTTTCCAATTTCTAGGGATCCCCCCGAAGGGGGAACAGACTAATGACGAAAACAAGAACGGTCAGGAGTAGTGGTTGTTTCCAATTTCTAGGGATCCCCCCGAAGGGGGAACGTTACAATTACGGGTTCCTTCCGCCAGGTGCAAGTGCCGTTTCCAATTTCTAGGGATCCCCCCGAAGGGGGAACCGTAAACCCACACTAGGAGGAAACATGGATACCAACGTTTCCAATTTCTAGGGATCCCCCCGAAGGGGGAACGGAGTGTAGTCAATGGAGGACAGCACATGCAAGACCTAGTTTCCAATTTCTAGGGATCCCCCCGAAGGGGGAACTTAAAGGGAGGAGTATGTTATGAATCCTGTCAAACTGGTGTTTCCAATTTCTAGGGATCCCCCCGAAGGGGGAACTATTCTACCACAACGTTGGTGAATATATGGCCGACTGTCTGCTCGAGTTTCCAATTTCTAGGGATCCCCCCGAAGGGGGAACTTTAAGGGAGGAGGATGACATGAATGTCAAGTTCCTGGTTTCCAATTTCTAGGGATCCCCCCGAAGGGGGAACCTTACCAACCCCTCTCGGGCATTGGCTTTAATTGGAGTTTCCAATTTCTAGGGATCCCCCCGAAGGGGGAACGGGAATTACTAAGCGACTCAAAGAAACCTTCACAAGAGTTTCCAATTTCTAGGGATCCCCCCGAAGGGGGAACAACGTCAACGGACATGCGTACTACTGGAACTATTCCCAGTTTCCAATTTCTAGGGATCCCCCCGAAGGGGGAACACGGTTACAACGAATTACGATCTAATCTAGTTCCTGTTTCCAATTTCTAGGGATCCCCCCGAAGGGGGAACTATCTAAAGGTAATTTGGGTAGCAAACTGTTTTCATGGGTTTCCAATTTCTAGGGATCCCCCCGAAGGGGGAACCATCATTTGGACTCCGAACGAGGTGCTAGACATGGCGAAAGTTTCCAATTTCTAGGGATCCCCCCGAAGGGGGAACCCGATTGTAGATTGACTGGTGCGACAATAACAATCCGCATGTTTCCAATTTCTAGGGATCCCCCCGAAGGGGGAACACCTCCTGTTGTGTTGTCCTCGATATTGGCGCACAGGTTTCCAATTTCTAGGGATCCCCCCGAAGGGGGAACTTCCAATACCCTGAAATTTGTAGGTAAAAGCATGGCAAGTTTCCAATTTCTAGGGATCCCCCCGAAGGGGGAACTCCCATCTAGGTGAGGCATTCAACCTCGCTGCCAATGTGGAGTTTCCAATTTCTAGGGATCCCCCCGAAGGGGGAACGGAGTGTAGTCAATGGAGGACAGCACATGCAAGACCTAGTTTCCAATTTCTAGGGATCCCCCCGAAGGGGGAACAACCATGGCCAAGGCCACTTGCGTGGTCTTATGCTGACCACCGTTTCCAATTTCTAGGGATCCCCCCGAAGGGGGAACGGCAAGAAGCTGCCAATGTACGGGAGAAGCAACGCCAGGAGGTTTCCAATTTCTAGGGATCCCCCCGAAGGGGGAACAATCCTGGGTGTTGTTTATTCCCGGTTAAGGGAGAGGAGTAGCTTCCAATTTCTAGGGATCCCCCCGAAGGGGGAACTTCAGCAAATTTCATAGCATTCATTTGAAACTCCTCCCTTGCTTCCAATTTCTAGGGATCCCCCCGAAGGGGGAACATTCCCTGCCTTAGGAGGTTTACCATGTCTGTCATCAACGCTTCCAATTTCTAGGGATCCCCCCGAAGGGGGAACTTCAGAACGATAAATAATAAAATCAAATACAGCTTTCATAAATCAAGCTTCCAATTTCTAGGGATCCCCCCGAAGGGGGAACAACTGAAGCGTTTCCGGAAGAGTATAAGCCCGCAGCACGGGCTTTTCTCTTGCTTCCAATTTCTAGGGATCCCCCCGAAGGGGGAACCTCGGTTTAACGCCGCCACCGATTTGGGCAGCTTTAAAGCTTCCAATTTCTAGGGATCCCCCCGAAGGGGGAACCGTCTATTGTGATCCCGTCAAACGGCTCTTCTGACGTGGGCTTCCAATTTCTAGGGATCCCCCCGAAGGGGGAACACTGGAATGTAAAGCGCGATTGTGACGAAATCGCCTTCAAGCTTCCAATTTCTAGGGATCCCCCCGAAGGGGGAACGACGTGTGCGTCGGAACATGCACCCGGACAAGCCACGCTTCCAATTTCTAGGGATCCCCCCGAAGGGGGAACAGATGGACCCCGTTGGGGTCTCAATTCTTTCTTCCGACGCTTCCAATTTCTAGGGATCCCCCCGAAGGGGGAACGAGCAGGCAATGAAGAAGATAATCGCAGTAGGCCGGTGCTTCCAATTTCTAGGGATCCCCCCGAAGGGGGAACGATAAGGTCGGCCATCTCATTCTCTTCCATAGGCCGTACTCGCTTCCAATTTCTAGGGATCCCCCCGAAGGGGGAACATATTGAAGAGGTAGTTTTATTGGAGGACGTATGAACGCTTCCAATTTCTAGGGATCCCCCCGAAGGGGGAACTGGCTAGGGTCGGGAACGAGGTGTTCTGGCTGGTGGGCGAGCTTCCAATTTCTAGGGATCCCCCCGAAGGGGGAACGCCTCACTCCCTTAGGCAGGTAATGAAAGCACCTTAAGGCTTCCAATTTCTAGGGATCCCCCCGAAGGGGGAACGTTTAAGGGAGCGGACGGTTTACCTAGTTAAGGGAGTAGCTTCCAATTTCTAGGGATCCCCCCGAAGGGGGAACTTCTTAAACCCGCATTAAGAACCCCGTTTGTTTGACACGGCTTCCAATTTCTAGGGATCCCCCCGAAGGGGGAACAGTGTGTTGTAGTTGACCCCAAAACGGGTGAGAAAGTCATTGCTTCCAATTTCTAGGGATCCCCCCGAAGGGGGAACAGGCGTACAATCTGTGCGCCAATATCGAGGACTCGAAAAGCTTCCAATTTCTAGGGATCCCCCCGAAGGGGGAACTTGCCTTGAAAACCTCGTACACCTCTCTCACGTTGCTGTAGATGCTTCCAATTTCTAGGGATCCCCCCGAAGGGGGAACATTCCTAAGCAGGAGGTTTTGTTTCTTCGACCGGCACTAGAGCTTCCAATTTCTAGGGATCCCCCCGAAGGGGGAACGGCGTATTCTGAGTCTTTAGTATATCTGAAGATTCCCACGGCTTCCAATTTCTAGGGATCCCCCCGAAGGGGGAACATTATTCTGTCTCCGAATTTATGTCTTCTAGATCACCAAACTTTATTCTAGGCGTATTCTGAGTCTTTAGTATATCTGAAGATTCCCACGGCTTCCAATTTCTAGGGATCCCCCCGAAGGGGGAACCCCACCCCTATTAAACCCAAGCAGGGCAAGGAATGCAAGACCCATTTGCGAGGGATCCGGAAAAAAGTCGGCAAAAAGGGTGCTGGCGAGGGGGCTTTGGGGCCGGAAAGCCTTGTGGCGCAAGGCGTCGAGGGATCGGACGAAAGAATCGGCCTTTGCGGCTTTTGGCGGATCGCTCGCGCAGGCGTTGATACCGTTTGAGTGTGCTTTTGGAAACACCGAGTGCTTAAGTAGGAAGAGACTTGCCTGAGCTACACAATGACCGAGCTGGGGGGTGCAGTCAGGGCAGGCCCACCCCAGATTTCCACCTGGGCGAGGACATAGCTAGTGAGCGGATAGAAGCGGACGCTGTCTTCCTCGGGCTTGATCTTCTTGCGGAGCCGCAGTTTGAGCTCCTCGAACTTGTCTTTGTCGAGGACGCACTCAAACACGCTGTATTGCACGCGCTTGCCGTAGCCTTCTAGCAGGTCGGCAATTTTCTTGCGTCGCTTGTCGCAGGGAGTATCGTAGGTAACAACATAAAGAAACATCAGCGAATCCGGTAGGGCTGGTACAAATCTTGAGGATTATAGACGGATTGCTTAAACTTTTTAACTTGCTGCGTTAGCAGATCCCAGCGGGGTTGATCTCCGTCAGGGGTCTGGATGGATCCCTCCATTCTTTGGATGAAAGCTGTAAGGTACTTTTTCCTGCCACTATCACTTAGAAAACAGCCACCATCGCGATACTCAAAGTCTTCTTCGATGTTCATAATGCCCTTGTTGATCAGCCAGAGGACTATTGAATCTACAATAGGCGCCCGAAATTCTTCCAGTAAGTCCGAAACCAGAGCAGCATGGCGTTCACTGCTAGCGTGCAAGCAACCCTGATAGGGATCCAAATCTTGCAGCTCAATCAGGGTTAATAGATGGTTCCAGAGCACCATGTAGCCAAAGCTGAGCATGGCATTAACCGGGTTAGTGGGCGGCTGTCGAGTGCGGTTAAGCAAAACAAAGCCCCTTTGCTGAAGGCAATTTCCCAATTCCGGGAAATACAGAGCCGCAGCCGCTCCTTCAATGCCCCGCAATTGATCTAGAGACTTGGCCTCAAGAGCTTGAGCAGCCAAATGTTCCAGACTGCGCAGGGTCAGATCCCCTGTTTCAGTGGGGCGTTGCCTGAGCTGCCTCATCAGCAGCACCCGGCTATTGAGCAGCTTGGCTCGCACCATCTGAGCTGCCGTTTGCAATCGCCATTCTTCAGGGAGCGCCTGTTGCAAATGAGCTAAGCGGCGGTACCCCCTCTCTATAGGAACAAGGCGACCATAGCAATAGCCTAGCCGGGAGAGATAGGCAATAGGAATATTCCGCCTCAGGCACGCTCTCACTACGTCTGTGGTGACCTGGGATCGGCCAAAGATTAAAATTTGCTCCAGCAAGGGTAGAGGCACCTCCTGCAAGAGCGACTCGCCCAAATAGACCATTACGAACTCTTGCTTAAGGCTAAGCCTACACCCCTGCTGAGAGACATATAAAGTTCGCATTATTCGTCATGACGACGCAGATCTTCAGCGCCTCGCCTCTGATCTATGGCATTGCCGGGTTTAGAGCGGCCACGCTCCGGTAAAATCTCAACATCAATTTCAGGACTTGACAAGAAATCCATCACGATCTCGGCCAGACTGCCCGAAAAGAAGCTGGCAATCGCGACAAGAATGGTATTGGTAATCACGGCTGCCAATCCCAAGGGAGCAATTAGCAGGATGGCCAGCGTGATCGAGCCGTTGACCACAGCTGTAACAAGGTTTCTAAGAACTTTGGCATTGATCCTCTTTTTGGACATTTTATTCCTCCAGAGATTCTCCAAGATCTCTACCTCAAGGGCCAGATTATTCCAAAATCATCAGCATTTTTCCTGAGCTGTTCAAGATAACTTTTCCTAGGATCCACCGTTGCCCCAAAAACGGTAACTACTTGGTAATCATCTAGGTTGGCAATCCAAACAGGCGAGGGCACGACACCTCCCTGCACACCTCCGCACAAGAATTTGTCGTATCGCCCTTCGCCCTGCCGGCCCAATTGATGCAGGATTGCCAAGGCATAAGGCTTTTTGAATTCTTCCTTGCCGCTGCAGACTACAATCTGGCAGTTTCTGTCCACTGCTTGAGGCCATCTCTCTCTAGCAACTTGGTCAAAGCTGCATGGATTTCTGGGATCAAGAGCCTGCTCGCTGAGGGCCCCGAGAGCCGCAAAGAAGTCGACCAGTCGCCGTTGGAAAAGTTTCTGAAACTCGGCCACTGACTCTGGAAGATCCCAAAATGAATCCTCCGACTCAGGGATCAGGGTAGAGCCGCGCCACCAAGGAGCTCCGCGGTTTTGGCGAGAGTAGCAGGGCCTTCTTGCCCCCTGGCCAATACCTCCCAGGTGAAACAGCATCCAGGTTAGATTCCGAAAGAGCTTTTGCACCGCTTCCTGCTTCTCCTTTGAAGCATAGTTTTGGCACTCCTCAGAAAGGCTGAGAATGAGGATCCCTTCTTGCCGTCCGGCAGGCTTCCCCTTTCCTGCTTGATTGGGTTCCGGCTCCGGTTGAGTTACTCGCCCCTTCAAAAGATCCACGTGGATCCAGCTGTGTTTTTGCTGGGGAGTGATGGCCCCAAAAAGTTGCCCCTCCCATTCCTGCACCTGCTTCACGGGCAAAACACCCAGGGCAAAGGTTTGAAACCAGTAGCGCAGCATGTTCTTAAAGGCTACCGGTCGGACTTCGGCAATTGATTTGTTGTCATACCGGTTCTTATCAGGTCTCCAGTTGACCACTTGCCGCCCGTGGATCAACTGACCCTTCAGCTTAAAAGGCAGCCGCAAGAATTCTCCCTTGTATTGAGATAGAGTTTTGCCAGTTTGAATCAGCCGACCGTAGCCGGTATTGACTTGGGATCCCACTCCTTGCTCCAGCCCGCGGATGAGCCATTCTTTCACTTGGGCCAACATCTCGTCGGTGCAGCCTGGCCCTTTACGCAGGCCAATCAAAAAAGTGGCTTGCTTGAGAGAAAAGAAGAGGTTGGGATTAGGTGAGTATTCAAGATTTTGACCGTTCCACTTCCAGATATTATTGGCAATATCGACAGCTAGACCTCCTGTTCTGGAATTATCGGGATCCCCTTGTCTTTGGGGACGGGTTGGCACGGGGTAGGCATCTAAAAAGATCACCTTGCCAGCACTATCTTTGTCCTCAGCTTCTAGATGCCCAAGCCAGGGTGCCACTGCTTTATCTGCCTCCTCCCAAGACAGATTGTGCTTCTGCATCAACTCTCGAATAGCCTGGGCGCGGGCTACCCCCCGCAAGGTGGAGCTGGGAATGTAGGGGATCCCTAAGTGATCAAAAGCGGGCAGCAGCATGCTTTCCGGGCCTTTGGCTCCACCCACCCGAATTCGCCAGGGACAGGTGACCTGAAAGGTGTCATTGGCAATGCGCTTGATGCGATCGTTTAGAACTTGCAAGCGGGAGCTGTAGTCTGCATCTGCTTCCGCCCGATGCACCAGATCGACTTTGGTTCCGTCCCTGAAAGGAGCCCCATAGGCTCTCATCCAGCGCAGATATTCAATAAAGCTCGCTGTGGAAGCCGGCCTAGGACTGGGATCCGAGGGATGTCCTAACCAGGGAGAAGGTTGGGAATGGTTGCCGCCCCCTCCACCACCACTCCCCCCTCTCTGATTGGGGGGATGGCCTCCTCCTCGACTTCCTGAACTTGGCAGACGGCTGGGATCCCCTTGCTGAGGTGAGCCTGGTCTTCCAGGACGGGGAAGGGGTTGTGGAGCGTTGGCAGGACGATTGCTAGGCATTTGATCTTCTCCTAAAGCTGGAAAGCAGTATTAGGAATTGCGAAGCGTTTCCCGAAATTCGCGCAACATAGCGCTGGTGCCAATTTCTAAGGCGCGTCGAATAAGTTGAGGTACAAGACTGGAGATGTCGAAGTCTGGAAAAAGCCGGCTGCAGCTCGATTCTACGTAGTCTTCTCCCTGCAGAATAAATATCCGCAAACTTCGCTCACCCAAGAGCCAAACTTCGGGCACGCCAATAGCTTTATAGGCATCGATAAAGGTCCGGGAAGTAACGTCGGACTCAATGGCCAGATCAGGCGGAGGCAACAGATCGACATCGATCCTTCCCTCACACCCTCGCACCTGCTCTAGGTGATGGACATAAAAGCAGGTGTCAGGCTCCACCCCAGCACTGCCAGACTTTTTAAGGGTTGTTGAGCCAAAGTCTTCCCAGTCTCTCCCTTGAGAATCAAGGAGAGCTTTCACAATATCTCCGGCAATGCGGTGAGGGCGCTCATGTTTGGACAAGGGAGACATGATCTCTAACGTGCCGTTGTAATAGGCAATGCGAGTGTGGCGGTCTTCCCCTAACTCTTCCAAGATGCTCTCAAAGTCTTGCCAAGTCAGCGAATGGATGACCACTTGGCTTCCTTCACACAGGGAAATAGACTGGATTGGAACAGCTGCACTCATTAGTCCCCCCCGCTAACGTCATGGTAAATGGCTGTAGCCCAGAAGCTGAATTCTTGCGCCAAAGCAAGTCCCAGCCCTGTTAAACCCAGGTACTCTTCAACTCCCAACCCCATGAGACGATCCAGGCCGTTGGATTTGGCAATTTCGTTTTGACCGGAGATCTTTTCTAGGCAATCGAAAAACTCCTTGACCACCTCTTTTTTGCCCTCTTGGCTAAGGGCGTCTTCTTCGGCCTTGAGGCGCAGCAGGCCCCAAGTAGAAAGATAGGTGTAGAGCTCCACAGCCTGGTTTTTTTGCTCTTTTAGCCTTTCTGTATCCTTGGTTTGCGCTCTGAGCTGGCACAGGGATTCGTAAACGGGCTTGGCCAATGTACGCGGGTCAAAGCTATTCATAAAACCTCCCTCCTAGGTTGAGATCTAGTTCAAAGACAGCTCCACAAAGCCTCGGCCCAAGCTTTCCTGGCCGCCAATCTGCATAATCTGGTTGGATTGCAGCAGATCTCGAAACTCTTTCATTGCCTCCTCAGAACTGCCATTTGCTTGGGCGGTAACCCCCCAGGTAAAGTACATCAAGCTGTCAGGAGGAATGGCCTCTTCATAGCGGAAGCCTCCTTCCACAACCTTGTGCTCGCTAAGCTTGACTTTCACCTGCCGCCACAGGCTCATTTGAATGAGGGTGGCACAGTGCTGATCTGGTAAAACAATCACGCGACTGATATTAGGATCTTTGGTGTAGCTCTTCCATTCCGACCATTGTTTGAGACCCTCTTTGAGAATGGCATCTTTGAGGTAGATAGGCTGGTTTGTTCCCAAGTTGGTGCTATAGGGATCCGGCACTGACAGATTCTGGCCTGTTAGCCGCAGCCAGCGCTTGAGCAGAAGCGGGCAGCTTATCCACACCACCCCGTGGCTGAGGGAGGGCACCGGGATCCAAAGCAAGGAGCCATCTCCAATCCAAATGGATCCCTGGGTCAGCTGATCCCCTTCCCCAATTTCGTTGCCAAAGAGCTCAAATTTTTTGTCTTTATCGGCCACGCTGGCCCGCAACCTGCCCCGAATGGTGCTGGAAGGGATGTAGGGCAAATGGGTGTGGGATTCGCGGGCAATCCCCAAGAGGTTCCCTTCTTGGGCAGTGCCGCCGGTGTGCAGGGGAGTCAATAGATGGAGGTAGGCAATCTGAAAAGTCATGGATGGGCTCCTTTTGCGAGTAAGTATTCAAGGACTGAAAGCAAAACTCAGTTGGCCCAAGGCAGCCATAGGAGCTCGCTATAGCCCAACAGCCGCCAGCGGTGGAACACGTTGAGCCGGCCATCTTCTAGCTCGGGCTCTTCTTGGTTGAGGGGGGCCGGCTGCTCCAGGTAGTAGATACTGCCAGGGGGCGCGGCAAAAACTTGGGGGGCGGGCAGGCTCATCTGCCGCTGCTCTGGGGGGCGATCCACCCGCAGGCGTCCACTGATGGCAACGGGCTTGCCGGTGGCCACGCTCACCAAGGGGCCGGTGAGGGGATGGGCGGGGTGGGGAGTGGCCAATCGCCATTCCCAGGGCCAGGCACGGCAGAGGGAACGCCCGTCCACCTTTTTGATGAACACACCTGGGGTCACCAAGTAGGCCAAAGCGCGTCCGGCTTGGCAAAAGGCGGCCTGAGAAAGGTCCTGCAACTGCTGCCACTGCGCCTGCAACTTCGGACAGGGGGCCAGCAAAGCGCAGTGGCCTTCTCCCCCCAGCCGCAGCACTGCTTCCTGAGTAAGGGGTAGGGGATCCCAGGCTTCGCGATCGGGATCCCAGCACTCGATGGAAAGGGCCAAACTCCAGCCCGGCTGAAGACGGATACAGGTCTCCACAAAGTAGCCATCGGCTTCTCGCACTTGCCGCTTGCTCACCTGCAGAGTGTTGTGGGGCCGTACTTCATACTTCAACGGCGGCTTGACGGCCTGGCTGAGATCCCAGCCTTTGCCTTCCAGCGCCTTTTGCACCACCTCGAAGGGCAGGTAGCCTCCTGTTTTCTTCTTCTTGCTGCTCTGGCTGCCTTCGGGTTCCTCCTCTGCTGGCCTCAGGGACACCAACGGGGCTGGCCGGGTGGGATCCCAGCGGCAATGGAAGTAGGGATCCGTCTTGTCCAACCAAGGAACGGGAACAAGGGGGAATCCGTCTTCCAGATGCAGAGGGGCGGGGAAATAGAGCCTTTCGTCGTGGCAGAGAAAGGGGCCCCGCAGCCGCAGCGTCAAGGGCTGGCCCAGGTAAGCCTGGATAGCACCAGCAAGGGTATGGCCGCTAGGGGGAAAGCTGCTGTTGGCCCAGGCCCGCTCTCCCGGCGCAAAGGGCTTGGCATCCCGAAACATCCACACATCCAGGGGTGATAGGGTAAACCAACTCATCGGCTGTTCCTCCCCAAAGCAACGGTGCGGTTGCGCAGCACAAAAGCTGCCAACTTGAACCAGTTTTTGATCTCCAGATCCCACTCCTGGGGCTGGGCGGGCAGGCTGTGCTGCCAAAAATGCTGGATAAACTCCACAAGCTTGTTCTGGAAGTGCTCTTTCTGCTTCGATTCCTGTTTGAAGAGATCCCGGCGGCTGCAAAAGAGCGTGGCCCAGGCTGGCACCGCCTCTGGGCTGGGGGCAGGATGTTGCTCCCACAGTTGGGCTGCCTGCTCAAACAAGGAGCTTTGATCCTGCTGCTGGCCCATGAGCTTCCAGTCAAAATCAAGGAGGTCTTTCCACTTGTCGAACGTGTCGAACTTGCTGGTGCTCACCAGTTGGTTGCCATTGGCAAACAGCACCCGCACCTGCACGCTGTCTTTGGGGCAGCCATGGGCATAGAGGTGGCCCTTGGCTTCTTCTTCCGCCTGCCAAAGGTTTTCCAGGGCAATGGCCAGAGGCACCGAGTGATGGGCAATCACCACGCCGAAGCTGATGGTGGCTGCGGATCCCAGGGTAAAGAGGGGGCGCCGGCTCAAACCTTCGGGAGGCCGCCCTTTTTTCCACTGCCAGTAGTCCCCCAGGTTCTCAAACTCCCGCCAGTCATCCTCTCCCCCCCGGAAACACTGGCGAATATCCCACAGCCAGCCATCCCACTCCCAGAGGTTGGTGTAGGCCAAAACGTCGTCCCCACCGGCGTAGATGAGCTTGCCTGCATAGCGTTGCTCTGTTAGGTAGGGCACCAACTGGCCGGAAAAATCCAGCAGGGCGCGGCTTAGGGCGCTGTGGGTGGCAGGCCCCATGCGCTTGCGGCTGTTTTTGACAAACTTCTGAAAAGCGTCTTTGACTTGCTCCAGCTCCTCCTTGTCCTTGCCAAAGACCTCGCCAATGGCTTCCGTTTGCCCGTTGGCCAGCCGCTGTAGGGGTTGAGGCAGATAGTCGTAGTAGGATTTCATCTTCTCGCCCCTGAGCCATTTGCCCATGTCGTCCCCATCCCCGGCAGCCAGCACGTACCAACTGGCGGGGTTAACGCTGGGGTAGTAGCGGCCTAGAAGCGTCTCGATGTCCTGCCGGTAGCTTCTTTGCGTTTCCTCGTCCAGCTCCAGGTCTTCCACCAGCCAACCAGCATTGAGCAGACGGGGATGGTAGCACAGCTCCTGCTGGTCGGCCCACGGGATCCCCCATTTGCCCCGCATTTCCCGCAGCACCCCTCTGACCTCCGGGTAGCGGGCCTCCACTGCCTGACAGGCCTGCTCGAAGTGCTCTCGTTCCCGTTGCCCTTGGGTTTTGAGGTAGCCAGCCACCCCAGCCGTGAGATCCGGGTAGGAAGCGGCAATCTGGTCTTCATCCAGCTCGCGGAAGAGCTCCGGCAGCACTTTGTACAAGCCCCGCTTGAGGGTTTCGGTGGCATTGAGCTGTTCCCGGCCATCGAAGAGCCCGGCCTGCCGTTGCCAAAGCCGCCGACTCTCCCCTTCTGTTATCCACCCCTGCCGCGGTGAGGGATGCACCACCGGCCCCAAGCCCGAAACGGTGCTGCGCGGCCCAAACGCAACGGGGAGCTGCCAATCGCGGGCCTGCTTACAAGCGGCTTGTAGCCGCCGACTTTGCTCCACTGCGGCTGCCCACCAAGATCCGACGTTGAGTCCGGCCTTGTATTGGCGGCGCTGTTGTCTTTGGGGATCCCAAAAGCTAGCCCGCAGAAACTCCAGCTCCTCATCAGCAAAGAGCTTTTGCTTAGCCCCCAGGTGATAGGTGCGGTTTTGGGCACTGACCCAGGGATCCGCATCAATGGAAACCTGAGGGGGCTTGAGGATGCCGGTATCTTTGAGGGCATGAGCCGGGGATCCCAGGGGCACGGCTGCCCAGTAGTGCTGCCACTGATGCTCCAGCCATCCCTGCCAGGTGGGGTCCTCTGGGTGCAACTGCCTCAGCCAGCGGCGATCCCCCTGCAGGTGATCCAGCACCCTCTGGGCCAACTGCTTCCATTCTTCCTTGAGGGTCTGCTGGGCAAACTGCATGGCCGCCTCCACCCGCTCTTCTGGCAGCAGCAGCAGGAGCACATTGGGAAAGCCGGCGGTGAGCAGGGCGTTAGGCGAAGGCTGAGGGATCCATTCTTCAAATTCGGGGTACTTCTCCCGCAGCCAGTAGTCGATTAATGGCTGGCCATAGAGGCTGGGGTAGAGCAGACAGTCGGGGCCGTATTTTTCAGCTAGTCGCCAACTTATGCGAGCAGAAAGGTAGTGCAGCAGCCAGGAGCCAGCCCAGAAGTCCCGCATTTTGCGGCTGGCTTTGATCAACTCTTGGATGGGGTTGAAGGTAAAGCTCACCAAGAAGGGACGCGCGAACTTGGGCTCGTCGTAGCCGGCCAAGCATCCGGCCAAGGCTGCGGTGACGCTGGCGTGGCTCCACAGGGATCCGTCTGGCAGCCGGGTTTCTGCTGGCAATAACAGCAAGCTTTCATCCCCAAACTCCTGACAAATAGCTTGGGGAAAGCACCGCCAAAACCACCAAAACACTTTTTGGGGATCCGTCTCCTGCCGAACCCAATCAGGGATGGCGTTCTCCTCCCGTTCCATCAGGTAGTCTGCACGGGAGCGGGCATTCTTGAGGGCTTGGTGTTGGTCATTGGCCAATTGCCAAAAGTGCTTGCGCCCCGAGAGCAGATGGCTCATCTCCAGTCCAGAGCCTAACCCCTGGCCGCGATCCTCAACCTGGTAGTCGATGGCTACAGGCAAATGGCCAATGGCAGCCCGGTCGCTGGCCGAGGCGATGAGATCGGCATCGCCTATGGGAGAGGATCCCTCGGCTTTGGGAGAAGACCATCCCTGCATCGCCGCCAGTCTGGTCCACAGCCCTTCCTTGGAGCGGCCAGTCCTGTCGTGTAGGGCTTTGAGGGCGGGATCATGTAACAGACCCCAGAGCTTAGCTTGCCAGTAGTAAGACATGGTGTTTTCGCTGGAGAAACAGAACAGTTAGGAACTCCTCGAACAAGGAACAAAACCCCGGTAGCCACCCGATGTCGTGGCTACAGAAGCTACAAAACAAAATCGATCTGATCCCGGCCAGCCCTCAGTTTTCTTCAGTATTTCTCAATAGCCGTTGTTTGACCAAAAACCCAGAACCTGAGGGCGAACCGATGTCTTTAGCCTACGGAGAAGTGGAAAGATCCCCTTCCAACTTCCCTTCTGCCCAGGTCAATTTGGGAAACAGCTCTTCCAGGCCAGGCAGCAGGTCTTGCAAAACAAAGCTTTCTAGAGCTTCGCTGTTCAAAGGGTTTGGATTCATCTGCACATGGGCAACATCGTTGCGGTACTGGCTGAGGCGAGACCAGAGGTTGGCAAGTTTCTGCACATTGGGAACATGGGCAGCAATGTCAGGAGGCGCCTGGGGCTGGTCTTCCCGTGGAATGAGGGATCCCAGTTGGTGTTCGATCTCCTGCCGCGCTTCCCGCTGGCGGTAGTTGGGCAGCCCCTCACACAAGCAGAGGGCCGAGATCACCCACTCCCGAGCTAAGAGAATTGCCTGCGTGGTGAAGCGTTTCTCCACATACCAGCGCAGCAGTTGAAATTGCTTTTGAACTTGAGCCTTGGCATCCGTAGCTCTGTCTGCTGGCAAAGCCAGTTGGCTATAGCTGTCTTGAATGCTTTGCAACAGCAAGCCAAAGGGCTTGGCAAATTGGCCCACCTCTTCTGCCAACTCCTGGGTGGAGTGCCTTTGCAACCTAAGCAAGTCATCCTCCAAAAGGCTGACCGGTCTTACCAGCTCCAGGGAACGAGAGATATTGCGGATGGCTTGGCCAAAGTTCTGCAGCCGGATGGGCTTGGGATCCCTTTTGCCGAGCTTTGGTTGGCGGTAAAAGTCCCGTTGAACTGTATCCAAAAGTTGGCCCAACTCCAAGGCCGAGCCGGTGCTAATGAATTTGTCGGTAGCCGTCAGCCAGTCCAAAAGACGAAGGGCGGGGGTGAGATCGATGATGGGTGTTTCCTGCTGGTCTTTGAGATAGAGACCGTAGTACAGCCCCTGAATATTTACATTCTTGGCCTTGCGCAAAAGGGCGGCTCCCAAGAGCACCAGTACGGGGATGGAGCGAAAGGCGTGGGTGATATCGAAAACCAGCCGCGTATGGGGCTCGATGCTATCGACCAGCACATCGAAGATCTCCCAGGTCTCTGCCTCGGTTTTCCCTTCAGGAATGGCCTTGGCAATTTTCTCCACGTGGGGGGGTAGGCAGTCCTGTAGATGCTTCCAATGGGTGTCATGTGCTTCTTGGGTTAGCAGCACAATCACCCTCTCGATGTCAAAGAGCTGACAGAGGGCTTTGGCAACATAACGGGTTCTATCGGCTTTCCGCTCCCCAAAAACATACACCGTCTCGCTGTAGGGGCTGGTGCCTAGAGTGGTCAAAAGGGTATTAGCCATAGGGATCCTCTCGATGACGGCTTTCAAGCATTGAAGCACGGGCATCTTCAAGCTACTGCAGCTTGGAAGCCCCCCCTTCTCAAGTTGCCTGGAGAGGGTTCTGGGTTGAATGTTGCCCTATCCTCTCCCGAAAAGTGGCATCCTCTGCTCAGCCGGTGCCAGAAAGATGGGGATCTCTACCCCCAAAATTGAGTGGAGCCATCTTGCCGCTGGATTTGGATCCCTGCTCGACAACTGTTTCAAAACGGTGAAGGTGGGGGATGTCAGAGCTAGCCTAGACAGAGATTCGGCCATCCTAAACAACGGGGATCCTGTGATGCTATCGACTCCAGAGTTGTCCATTTCAGGTCAAAAGCTAACTCCCGAACAGTTTCTGGCCTTGCCGGAGGGGGATATTGTCTATGAGCTAGTCGATGGGCGGGCCGTCTCCAAAAACGAACCCATGTCGCCAAAACGCTTCCATGCTCGTCTCCAACCGGTGTTGTGGCAAATTTTGGAGGACTGGTGCTCTAGCCCTGAGTGTCCTAAGCCTGGGTCAGCACATACTGAGTGGGCAGTTGTTTTAACACGAAAGGCAGAGCCCTGGATCCCAGTTCCTGATGTTACTTACATCTCTAACGAGCGGTTGCCGGTTGAGGCCATGACCGATGAACCTTGTTTTGCCATTCCCGAGTTGGTGATCGAGATCCTTTCTCCTGGCCAGAGTTTTGGAGCCATAGCTCAGAAGGCAACCGATTATCTAGAAGCTGGGATCCCCAGGGTTTGGGTTGTGGATCCCCAAGCCAAGAGCATCACCGTCTTCTATCCCGATGCCCCGCCGCGCACCTTTACGGGATCCCAAGCCATTCAAGATGATTTCCTGCCGGGTCTAAAGGTGATCCCTCAAGATGTATTCGCTCAAGCCCGGATCCCTTAGGGGGTACCTAGCGAGCCCACGATAATCAGAGTTAGTTCCAGAAAGAGGGCATCCGGCAGACTCCACGGTCATGGACACGATGTCCACGGTCACGGAATGATTTTCCTCTGATTGCCGTAAGGCGTTGAGCACAGATTTAGCCCAGCGGCCCTTGCCTTCGCGGCAAGGATGATTTTCCTCTGATTGCCGTAAGGCGTCTTGCTTTCCCTCTGCAGGTTTTGCATCCGAACTCGAGGCAGAGATGGGATCAGATGACTTGGCCGTCGGATGTTATTCTCCCCTTGAGTTTACCGGCCCGCTCTTCGGCCTCCTCCATAACCCTGTCCAGCTGCTCCAGCACCTCGCCCGGATGCTTTTCCAGCACCCGCAGGGAGAGGGCCATCCGTCCCTTGGCCTCATCCACATCGATGACAACAGCTTTGATGCGTTGGCCTGGTTTGAACAAATCCGGTAGCGAGGCTACAAAACTTTGGCTGACCTGCTTGATGTGCAACAGCCCGGTTACCCCTTCTTCCAAGTCCACAAACACACCGAAGGGTTTTAGTCCGCTGACTTTGCCTTCCACCACTTGGCCACTGGTGTAGCGGCTCAGGTTCTCGGACTTTACAGCCGCCCTTTGGGAGAGCACCAGCTTGTTGGCTTCTGGGTTCACCTCGATAAAGCTTGCTGTCAAGGATTGCCCCACCAACTCCTCCAGACTTTCCCGTTGGCTGAGGTGGGAGCGGGGAATGAAGCCGCGCAGCCCCTGCACATCCACCACCACCCCCCCTTTGTTGGTGGCGATCACCGGAACGGTTACCGTCTGGCCGTTGGCTTGCTTCTGGGCCAGCTCTTCCCAAAGCCGCTTCAGCCTCAGCCGCCGCGCCGAGAGCACAATTTGTCCTTCTGCATCTTCCCGCAGGATGAGAAACTCGGCTTCTGTCTTTAAAGGAAAGAGCGCACTCAAATCTTCCCCTGGGCGGATCCCTGCTTCCTTGAGGGGCAAAAAGGCCGGGGATTTGCCGCCAATATCCACCAGAGCGCCATCGTTCTGATGTTGGAAGATGCGGCCTTGCACCACCTGCCCCGGTTGAAAGCTGAGGTTTTGCTTGTCTAAAGCCTGGGCAAAATCTTCCGCGGAAAACGTATCGGCAGCCTGAGAGCGAGAAGAGCGAACGGTCATGGAAGGGCTCAATTCAAAAAGCAGTGGGTTTCAGGATAACCCAAAACCTTCCAAGGATCCCAGCTCCAGCCTCTGGCCTAGATGTAGTACATGAGCCGAGCCTGTTGCTGTTGTGCCTGCCGGTCGCAGAGGTCTTGTAGGGTGGTCTTCTGGAGAATGGCTACCGCCGCAGCTTGGGCATCTTGCCAGGCCTTCAGGAGCACTTCCCGCTCTGGGGTGAGATCGCCCGAGGGCAAGTCGCGGGAGCGGCTGAGATCTTCCCCCTCGATGGCCTGGATAACATCCAGCAGCGAGATCTGCCAGGGTGCTCGGGCCAGGAAGTAGCCTCCCTTGGATCCCCGTTGGCTGCGCACCAACCCCTGTCTGCGCAAGGTGGCCAGCAATTGCTCCAAGTAGCGGTCGGGTATGGACTGATGAGCCGCAATTTCTTTAATCTGCAGCACCTGGCCATCGCTGTAGTGCTGGGCCAATTCCAGAAGGGCCAGGAGAGCATATTCACTTTTGCAAGACAGTTCCAAGATATCCATCCTTGTGGAGGGCTTAGGTCTATGATACTCCGGTTTTTCACTGGGGTTTAGCGGGATCCCGCCCTGAGCTGGCAATGGGATCCAACCTGTAAGGTGGAATAGGCCCCTTTGGGAATGGTTTATGGCGAGTGTCAGCACCCGGTCTGGTTCAGCACGGATCCCAGCGGAGCGATTACAAACCTTGCACCAACAGATTGGCAAGCTGATTGCCAATATCGAATCCGTGTTTCAGGGCAAATCGCAGGTGGTGCAGGCGGTGGTCACGGCCTTGGTTGCGGAAGGTCATGTTTTGCTTGAAGATGTGCCCGGTGTAGGCAAGACCACTTTGGCGCGGGCCATCGCCCACAGTTTGGGAGCCAAGTTTCAGCGGATTCAATTTACCAGCGACCTATTGCCGACAGATATCCTTGGCCTCACCCTTTTCAACAAAGAAAAAGGGGATTTTGAATTTCGTCCCGGCCCCATTTTTGCCCACGTGGTCTTGGCGGATGAAATCAATCGCACCTCGCCCCGTACCCAAAGTGCCCTGCTGGAGGCAATGGCGGAAAAGCAGGTTTCGCTGGACGATCGCACCTACCCGCTGCCCAGCCCATTTATGGTGTTGGCCACCCAAAATCCTTTGGAGTACCACGGCACCTATCCCCTCCCAGAAAGCCAGTTGGATCGGTTTTTGGTACGGCTGTCGATTGGCTACCCCAGCCCTGAGGTAGAGCGAGCTTTACTCTTGCAACGGCAACAGGCCGAGCCGGTGGATGCTCTGCAGCCGGTTCTCTCCCTGATGGAGTTGCGAGAGATTCAGTCGGCGGTGGATCAGGTGTATTTGGATGGATCCCTGGCGGACTATCTTCTGCAGGTGGTGCAGGCCACTCGCGTGTCCAAGCTGCTGCGGGCGGGGGTATCCACCCGTGGAGCCCTGGCCTTGGCGCGGGCAGCACGGGCTCAGGCGCTGGTGAAAGGGCGCAGCTTTTGTCTACCAGAAGATCTGCAAGCACTGTTCGTGCCGGTACTGACCCATCGGGTTTCTCTGGCCGGGTCGGGAGAGATGGCCGGCAACCGACGGCAAGAGGCTGAGGCGGTGATTCGGGATATTGTCTCCACAATTGAGCCGCCTGTTTGAGGGATCCGTAGCAGCAATGGTTAACTACAGCAGTGAGTCGGGTCGGATCCGGGGATCCATCCACATCAGGAGCAAATCGGCCAACAAATTGCCCAGAATGAGCATCACGGCCCCCAGCAGAAGCCCCGCCATCACCACATTGATGTCGAAACTTTGAACAGCCTCCAAGAGCAGCTTGCCCAGCCCCGGCCAATTGAAGAAAAACTCGGCAATAAAAGAGCCGCTGAGCAGATTGGCAAACTCAAAGCCCAAGATCGTGATCAAGGGGTTGACGGCGTTGCGCAGCGCGTGCAGCCAGATCACCCGCCACTCCGGGATCCCACGGGCCCGCGCCGCCTGGATGTATTCCTGCCGCAGCACATCCAAGAAATTGCCGCGCGTAATCCGCTGCAGCCCGGCAAAGCTGGTGATGCTCAGGGCCAGCGTGGGCAGGAGCAGGTGGCGGCCCAGATCCAGCAACTTTTCCCCCAAACTAAGCTCGGCAAAATAAACACTGGTCATCCCCCCTACCGGCAGCCAGCTCACGTTTTGGGCCACAATTAGCAGCAAAATGGCCAGCACGAAGCTGGGCATGGCCTGGCCCAGGTAGCTGAGCAACTGCAACGCCCGATCCAGGGGGGTGTTCTGCCGCAGCGCCCCCAGGATCCCTAGGGGAATGGCGACCAGCCAAGTCAGCACCACAGAGGACACCGCCAACAGCAAGGTAGCGCCGGCGCGGGAGAGGATGAGCTGTGCTACCGGCACGCGATAGGTGTAGCTCACCCCGAAATCCCCTTGCAGCAGGTTGCCCAGCCAGGTCAAGTACTGCCAAACCAAGGGCTTATCCAACCCCAGCCGCGCTTCCTCTTGGGCAATAAACTCCTGGCTGACACTGGGATCCGCCCGCAAGGGATCCAAAAAATCTCCGGGGGCCAGCTGCAAGAGCAAAAAGCTGAGCACCGTGATCAACAGCAGCACCGGCACCGCTTGGGTCAGCCGCTGCAAAACCAAGGCCAGCGGCGGCCAAAGGCCAAAAGCGCGGGAACGGGAAGGCGGAGAAGAGGTTACAGCCACAGATGCAGATGGATATTCGGATATGCTCTTTGAGTTGGATTCTTGTCGAACTATGCTGACATCCTTGCGGCCAGATTTCCAGTGTGGGGTTTGCCCAGTCGGGCGGCTCTCCTACAGGGGAATTCCGGCAGACGGAAGCTGAGGCGGTACACTAGTCAGAAGCTTTTTTCATCGAGTCCCGTTGGGAAGACCTCTTGCGAAACCTGTTTCTTACCGGCGCTAGCGGCTGCCTGGGGCACTATGTGTTGGAGCGCCTGGCCCAGCAAAGGGATCCCGAGTTTCCGGAGCGGCCCGCCTACCACCTGTACGTTCTCATCCGCGAGACCAGCCGCCTGCGGCTGCCCCTAGAACGGCTGCCCGCCCCTATCACCCTAGTACCCGGCGATCTCCTGCGCATCCGGGAACACGCCGCTCTGCTGCGCCAGATGGATGGGCTGATCCACATGGCAGCGGCTTGGGGGGATCCCGCCCTGGCTTGGGCCGTGAATGTTACCCACACCCTGGAGCTCTTTCAGTTGTTGGATCCGGAGCGCTGTCAGCAGGTGATCTACTTTTCCACAGCCAGCCTTTTAAACCAGGCCCTGGAGCCTTTGGCCATTGCCGGACGGGCCGGCACCGACTACATCCGCAGCAAGTACGAGATGCTGCTGCGGCGGCAGGAAAGCGGCTTCTGGCCGGAGCGCCTGCTCACCCTTTATCCCACCCTGCTCTTTGGCGGCAGCCCCCACCACCCCTACTCCCACATCACTGCCGGCCTCAAGGACGTTCTCCGCTGGCTGGATCTGATCCGCTTTTTGCGGGTGGATGCCAGCTTCCACTTTATCCACGCTGCCGATGTGGCCGAGATGGTGGCCTATTGGGTGGCCCATCTGCCTGGTGGCGGCGATTGGGTGTTGGGCAATCCCCCCCTCTCCTGGGATGAATGTGTGGAACAGATGTGTGCTTATTTCAAAAAACGGATCTATTTCCGAGTGCCTCTGCCCCCGGCTCTCGTTCGCGGCTTGGCCTTTCTATTTCGGGTGCGGCTTTCAGCCTGGGATGAGTTCTGTCTGCGCCAGCGCCATTTTGTTTACCAGGCCATTTCCCCAGAAACCCTGGGTTTGCGCTGCCACTTCCCCACCGTGGCCTCTCTTTTGGATACCTACCTCTAGACCACCTTTGAGTAACAGTAGAACTGGACGCTACTTCCTTTCCCTCTGGGACTGGGGGATGAGAGCCGAGGACCCAAGGGATCCCACTCGCCTCCGACAGGGATCAGCCGGTGGGGGCCACCGTTTCTCTGATGGCCAAGGCCTGGAGCTGGGCGGCAATGCGCTCTCGGTTGAGGTTTTGCCCAATTAGCACCAGTCGGGTCAAGCGCGGCTCCTGGGGTTGCCAGGGGCGGTCGTAGTAGGTTTCAAATCGGGATCCCACTCCCTGCAGCACCAGCCGCATCGGCTTGTGGGGAACGGCCACAAATCCTTTGATCCGGTAAAGGCATTCCTCTTGGGCCAACTGGCGTAGCTGAGCCACCAGGGATCCCGGCTCATAACCTCCCTCCAGGCTGAGGTAGAAAGACTCAAAAGCTTCGTGCTCATGCTCCTCCCCGTGATCGTGGTGGCTGGGGCGGCGCTCGAGCTGGTCTTCCACCGCTGCATTAAAGCCCAAGAGCACTTCTGGGGGAACCTGCCCCCGCTCACAAGGGAGGATTTGAACCTCAGGGCGCAAGTGGTGCCGCAGCCAGCTTTCCACCCGAGCTTGCTCCTCTTGGGTAATCTGATCCACCTTGGTGAGCACCACCAAATCGGCACAACTCAACTGATCCTCAAACAATTCCTCAAGCGGAGTCTCATGGTCCAAACTTTCGTCAGCCTGCCGCTGCGCCTCCAGGGCCGCCGGATCCCCCACCAGTTGCCCGGAGACCAGAGCCTGACCATCCACCACCGTAATCACCGCATCCACCGTGGCGCCTGTACGAATGGTGGGCCAGCGGAAAGCCTGCACGAGCGGCTTGGGCAAGGCCAGTCCTGAGGTTTCAATCAAAATGCAGTCTAGCTCCGCCCGCCGCTGCAACAGAGCTTCCATGGTGGGCAAAAACTCCTCCTGCACCGTGCAGCAGAGACAGCCGTTGGCCAGCTCCAGAATGGGGATGGATCCCTCCCCCTCACACAGTTGGCAATCCCGCAGCAACTCGCCGTCGATGCCCACTTCGCCAAACTCGTTAACCAACACGGCAATGCGGCGGCCCTGGTTGTTGAGCAAAAGGTGACGGATCACCGTGGTCTTGCCGGATCCCAGAAATCCGGTGATGACGGTAACAGGGATCTTGTGCATCTGCTCTGATGACTCAGCGCTCTTCAGTTTCCACCCCAAACTTTCTTTCTGCCAATCCTTGAGGGGGGGATGCCCAAAAAAAGGCCCCCGGCAAGGGGGGCCAAAGGTACATTCCAGAGGGACTTATGCCCTTATCGGATCGGCTTCATCCGGTAAACCGGCTCGTTCTCGCGGCTGATCCCTTTCTCAAAGCCAGCAGCGGCAGCGCGAGCGCGACCGGCATGCCACAGGTGACCCACGAAGAACAGGAAGCCGAAGATGAAGTTGTGAGCAGCCAACCAGGTGCGCGGGCTGGTGAAGTTCACCGTGTTGATCTCGGTAGCCACACCACCCACCGAGTTCAGGGATCCCAGCGGCGCGTGGGTCATGTACTCCACTGCACGGCGAGCTTGCCAGGGCTGAATGTCATTTTTCAGCTTATCCAGATCCAACCCATTGGGGCCCAGCAGCGGCTCTTTCCAGGGAGCCCGCACATCCCAGAAGCGCATCGTCTCGCCGCCGAAGATGATCTCGCCCGTGGGGGAGCGCATCAGGTATTTACCCAGACCGGTGGGACCTTGGGCTTGGCCAATGTTCGCCCCCAGGCGCTGGTCGCGCACGATGAAGGTGAGGGCTTGCGCTTGCGAGGCTTCTGGGCCAGTGGGGCCGTAGAACTCGCTGGGGTAGACGGTGTTGTTGAACCAGATGTAGCAGGTGGCAATGAAGCTCATCAGCGAAACCGCCGCCAAGCTGTAGGAGAGATAGGCCTCCCCAGACCAGATAAAGGCGCGGCGAGCCCAACCAAAGGGCTTGGTGAGGATGTGCCAGATCCCACCGGCAATGCAGATGATGCCAATGTAGATGTGGCCGCCGATTACATCCTCCATGTTGTCGACGCTGATGATCCAGCCTTCCCCACCAAAAGGAGATTTAAACAGGTAGCCGAAGATCACGGCGGGGTTCAAGGTGGGGTTGGTAATTACCCGCACATCGCCACCCCCTGGAGCCCAGGTGTCATAGACACCGCCAAACCACATGGCCTTGGCCACCAATAGGAAAGCCCCCAACCCCAACAGGATCAGGTGGATCCCCAGGATGGTGGTCATCTTGTTCTTGTCTTTCCAGTCGTAGCCGAAGAAGGGGAAAGACTGCTCCAGAGTTTCTGGGCCGCGAATGGCGTGATAAATGCCCCCCAACCCCAGCACGGCGCTGGAGATCAGGTGCAGCACCCCGATGACAAAGTAGGGGTAGGTGTCAATCACCTCGCCCCCCGGGCCAACCCCCCAGCCCAGAGTGGCCACGTGGGGCATCAGGATCAGGCCCTGCTCATACATAGGCCGATCCGGCGTGAAGTGAGCCACCTCAAACAGCAGCATCGCTCCCGCCCAGAAGACGATCAAGCCAGCGTGGGCCACATGGGCGCCCAAAAGCCGACCGGAGAGATTAATCAAGCGGGCATTCCCAGCCCACCAGGCAAATCCGCCTTGGGTGCGATCTTGCACCACTGCAGAACCAAATGTTGTCGAGGTCACAGAGACCAACCTCCAATGATAGTCAGGAACAAGAGACACCAAAAAAAGTTTAGTTAACGCGAGCGCCTGCCGTTGGGCTCCCTGTCCACTGGGATCCGCGGCAGGGGATCCCTTGGGCAAGCGCTCATCCTCACAGAGCAGATCTCTAGGGATCTACCGCAGCTAAAGTCGAGCGAGCTCAGTGGGTTTAGAGCGCATTGCCGCGGGGGAGGACTTCTTCAGGGAACTCAAAGCGCTCATGGGGCTGGTCCTGCGGCGCCATCCAGGCCCGAATCCCCTCGTTCAGCAAAATGTTCTTCGTGTAGAACGTCTCAAACTCAGGGTCTTCTGCCGCCCGCACCTCCTGACTGATAAAGTCATACGCCCGCAGGTTCAGCGCCAACCCCACTACCCCAATGCTCGACATCCA
>NZ_JANSIF010000053.1:0-25443 GCF_047461935.1 Synechococcus sp. R55.4
GCAGAGGAAGAGACTAAAATCCTGCCGTCAAGGGGATGGGGCATCAGAAACCCCATCCGCCTATGCGGTGGGGTAGTTCATGCAGTTGTAGATTCGTCGCAGAGGTAGAGGGATCGCCATGAACCTGTTGAGCTTGGCCTTGCCGGATCTGTCGGCAGCTTCGGATCGGTTAACCGCCGCCTTGCAGCCCGTAGCCCAGTTTTTTGCCGGCCTCAACTTGCCCCAACCCATTGTGCAATGGGGTCACCCTTTGATGATGGGAATCGTGGTGGTGGTGATGGGCAGCTTTGTCGGCCTGACCGGGTGGCGAGGGCGAACCTTGCGTCTGGCAGCCGCCTCCCCAACCTCAGAGGGATCCCTGCCGGAATCGGCCCAAAAGCCTCTGCTGGATCACCGCAAATTGGCTCCCTGGATGGCCACCTTCATCGCTCTGGGCTACACCGGCGGCATTCTCTCCCTGGTGATGCAAGGGAAGCCCCTATTGAGCAGTCCCCATTTTTGGACGGGATCCCTGGTGCTGCTGTTGTTGGCGGTGAATGGAGCTTTGTCTCTCAGCGGCTTTGGGGGCAACCGCGCTGCTCTGCGCACCACCCATGCCTATGTGGGCAGCCTCATCCTGTGCATACTGTTTGCCCATGCCTTGTTCGGGCTCAAGCTGGGCTTGTCGCTGTGAGTGGCATTGACATGCTCCCCTGCCTAAAGGCAGGGGATTCTGGTTCCTGGTTCTGCGACAGCACTTATCGTGTTGGGTTGCCCCTCCACGGCAGCGGTGCTCGTCTCCCCAAGCGCTACGCAAGCCCTAGCACCCAGAGCGGTTCCCTAATGCCCTTAGGTACCGTTGCAAACAACAACCACAAAGCCTGCTGAGGCTGTATCCAGTCGTGAGACTGTTGGGTTTTTAGAGCGGTTGACTACCCTGCCGCTGCGGGCAGCATAGCACAAAGCCGCCCTAGTCGCGTCAGCGGGCCGTAGGCCTTAGGGCGGGGCTTTAGACCCAGTTTTTTGGTAACCCGAGGTTTCCCTCTCCCTGGACAGGAAGGCCGGGAGCCTATCAGCGATAAGGTTGCAGGGATTGCAGCAGGTAGAGCACGGTGAAAACGCCGATGCCCAGCAGGACGATGGACAACACCAGGTAGCTGCTGGCATTGGAGCGCTGCTCTTCCAAGAGGGCTTCAGGGGATTTGGGCGCGATCATGAACCGTCCCCCAGAAAGAGGTTTTCGGATCACGGGATCCCCTGCCTCGAAGCGCACCTGCCCCATGGCAAAGGCCATCGCATCCACCGGAATCACCCATTCCTTATAGATGAAAGAGCGAGTGGAGCGGTTTTCTGTTCTCACTTGGGAAAGGTAGCGCTTGAGATCGAAGTTGAAGCGGCTGGGGCCTTTTCCGGGAAAGACACGCTCATCCACAACCGCCATAGCCTCTACCTCCGCACCCGTGGGATCCACCCTCACCCTTCCGGTTTCGTCTTCGATGAAAAAAGGGATCTGGCGAACCACTGAGTGAAGGGTTTCATCTCTCGTTCTCGTCTCTCTCTCCAGGAGATATTCCCGGCCTGTGCTCGGATCGGAGTACACATTGTTGTAGTACTTTTGGGGAGAGCCTGCTTCAGAAAACGGCAATTTTTCGGGATAGGCTGGAGAGCCGAGCTTTTGTGGGTAATCGGGGTAACCAGGCTTCTTCTGGAAAGCATCCGAACCGGGGTAGCCAGAGCCGGGTTTTTGCGGAAAGGATGCCGCGCCGAAGTAGCCAGGGTTGGACTTTTGTGGGAAAGAATCGGAGTAGCCGGGATCAACCCTTTTCTGGAAAGAACTGGGGGCAGAATAGCCCAATCCGGGCTTCTTTGCGGTCATTCTCCCCGGATAGGATTTTGCCCGGGATCCCAAGCGCAGAGCGTTCTGGTATTCGCCTTCGCTGATCCGTTCGCTGTAGGTTACGTCGCCTTCGCTGTTCAAATACTTTCGATAGCATTCGACTTCGTCATACTCCCAAGAGATCTCGGACTTGTAGTAGACGCAAGGCTGTCGCGAAAATTCCGATACCAAAGGCCGATTGCACAAAATCCTGCCATAAACTTGGGCCAAGTTTGCTCCTTTTGCCTGTGGACTTGTCTGACCGAGATTGCGAAGCTCGGCTACCTTGAGCAACCGAGTGGTGGAGAGCTGTTGAACCAACCTTTGGGAGCGCAAATACTCAACACATGAAAACAGAGAGCCGGGAAGACAAAGTAGCCCAAGCAGCGTCAGCCAGTTCATAGAGGCCTTCCTTTCCGGGGGGTGGGAGTGAAGTTGGCCTCATGCTAGCAGTTATCCATAAAACAGCATTTAAGAGGAGTTTAAGACAATCCCGAATGCGGTCAGTTCCGAACTTGACTTGGCAACTGGGATGGGTTTCCCCGCAAGGCTTCCAGGAAGGCAAATACTGCAGGCGGATGCAGCGCAGAGGCCAGAACGGCAGCCCCGATCACCCGCTCCAGTGGGATCGGCAGCCGACGGATCTGGATCCCTTCGGGAATGGGAATGGCGGCCAAGCGGGGCAAGATGGCAGCCCCCAGACCCTGTGCCACCATGTTCACAATGGTGGAGTCTTCCTTCACCAAGTAGGCCACCTTGAGGGTTTGGTGAGCGGCTTCCCAGTGGTTCCGCACCGCGGTGGTGCATTCGGCGTAGTTGTAGAGAATGTAGGAAAAACGGGAAAGATCCTCCCAGGTCAGGGTTTCCGGCAGGGGCCCAAAACTCAGCGGAACCAACACAATGAACTCATCGCGGGCAATCTCCCACGTCTGTAGATCCTCAGCAGCCCGCGGCAGGGGCAACAGGCCAATATCCACCTGGCCCGATCGCAACAGATGTTCGACAGTGGCCGGATCTTCTTCTGTGAGGGTGAGGGTAATCTGCGGAAATTGTTGGCGGAAGCGGGCGATCACCGGCGGCAGCAAATGGGTTGCAGCACTGCGAAAAGCGGCAACTCGCACATTTCCCCCCCGCAACCCTTTTTCCAGGTTGGCCTCATAATCCATTTGTTCCCGCAGTTGCAGCATTTTGCGAACATGGCGCAGCAGTCGCTCCCCCACCGGGGTTAGGCGCGCCCCAAAGCGACCGCGCACCAACAGGGTCACCCCCAGTTCTTCCTCCAGGCTGGCAATGGCCCGGCTCACCGCCGACTGGGAAATGTGCAATTGCAGGGCAGCATCGCTGAAATTTCCCCGCTCCACCACAGCCACCAGGGTTTGCAGTTGCGAGATGTTCATGGATCCCATCTATTCGATCTGCGCATAGATGTGATGCTATCTCAGGTTTGAACCCTCCGCCGCGCCTGACTAAACTACGACATAACTTCTCCTTCACACTGCGAAACAGCGGGAAACAGTGTGAAAACCTCTTTATCTTCCTGTCGTTGGTCAAGTGTCCCTATGTCGAGATCCATGTTTGCCCTGCTGCCATTCCATCAATTTCGAGATACTCCCGGCGTGCGTTTTTTTGACATCACGGTTGCGCGATCCAACGCCCGCGATTTGGTTTACCACGATGGGCCGGCCATCAGTCCCCCCAATAATCCTCAGGGCTATTGGCAGTTTTATATGCATCCACACCAGGAGGACAACTTGCTGGCTTTGTGGGGCGGACGGACGTTTTACCTGGTGAATTTTAGCTGGCGGGATCCCTTCCATATTGTGCGCCTGGAAGCGAATCGAGGTATTTTGCGCATTCCTCCCGGCACTTTTCACCGTTCCGTCTCCGATCCAGAGGGATCCATTGTGTTGAACCAGGCGGTGCGCGACGAAAAAGCCATCTTGGAAAAGGAATTTCGCATCTACGACAGCAGCCGTATTCCCCGATTGCTGCAGGTGACCTCGGCACCCGCCCCTTTGCCCCGCATTTGTGCCTGAGGGCAACCCAATCATCCTCCCCCGTTCCCTTAACCTAGCCGCGAGTCAATCGAGGCTCGCAATCGGGCAGCAGCATGGGTGAGCTGTGCCTGGGGAATGGAGGGGTCGAGGTGTCGCCCTGCTGAGTTGGCAAGGCTCAGCCCTCTTTGGGGATCCCTGCAGGTGAAAACTGAAGCTAGAGTAAAGATGGGTGCTGGGGGATCCACCAATGCTCTCTCTGGAGCGCAAGGGCATAGCGGATAGCTCGCTCAATTTGGCGGAGTACATCGACCATACTCTGCTGTTGCCGATGGTTACTCCAGAACAGATTGACCAGGGGTGTGAGATTGCCTTGCGCTATGGCTTCCCCACTTTTTGTGTTCCTCCTTGCTACGTGCCGCGGGTGGTGGAGCGGCTGCACGGATCCCCGGTCAAGGTGAGCACGGTGGTGGGGTTTCCCCTGGGCACAACCACTGCAGAGGCCAAGCTTTACGAGGCCCAACTGGCGGTGGAGCAGGGGTGCCGGGAGCTGGATGTCCGCATCAACTTGGCTTGGCTCAAGGCGGGAGAGCTGGATCGCCTCCATGCCGAGATTGCCCAACTGGTGGAAGAAACGGGGGTTTGCGTCAAGGCCATTTTGGAAACGGCTCTGCTGACCGAGGAGGAGAAAAAGCTGGCCGGGGAGATTTGTATCGATGCGGGGGCGGCTTTTTTGATGACCTCCACTGGCTGGATGGGGGGGGCGACGCCGGCAGATGTGCAACTGTTGTGGCAACTCAGCCGCGGCAAAGTGGGGGTCAAAGCGTCGGGCGGCATTCGCACAGTGGCTCAAGCAGAGGCCATGATCCAGGCGGGGGCCAGCCGTATTGGCACCTCTTGGGGGCTGGAGCTGATGCAAGAGCTGAAAGCCAGAGGAACCCCATGAGTGGCCGCACCTACCGGGTTACGGGCATCAACCTGAAAGGGATCCCCCTGGGAGAGGCGGATCGGATTGTAACCATCTTGACCCGCGAGCAAGGGTTGATCCGGGCGGTGGCCAAGGGATCCCGTAAGCAGCCTTCCAAGCTGGGCGGGCGGATGGAGCCTTTTGTCATCAACGATTTGCTGATGGTGCGGGGGCGTTGGTCTGCCCAAACAGAGACTTCCCAGCGTTTACAGCGCATTGTCCAAGCGGAAACCCTGCAGACTTTTCCTCGTCTCAGCCGCAGCTTAGCCCATCTCACAGCAGCGCAGTATTTGGCGGAGGTGGCCTTGCTGTTGGCCTTGCCCGATCAAGCCCAGGAAGAGCTGTTTGTGGTGTTGGTCGAACACTTGGAACGCATCGAGCGGGCTGCTTCGGAACAGGCCGTTCTGCCCTTGCTCACCCATGGGTTGTATCACCTCCTGGCGTTGGCAGGGTTTGCCCCTCAGGTACAAGCCTGCTACTTCTGTCAAGGGGAGTTGGTCGACGGCGTTTTTTTCAGCCCCCAATGGGGTGGCTTGGTCTGTGATCCCTGCCGGGTGGCCCAGCGGCCCAGCCCGATTGCCTGGGTCTCCGCTTCTGCCTTGCGTGCCTTGGGATCCCTGCCCAACTCGACATTGCCTCTGCCTGAGGATTCGCTGCCTTTGGCTGCTTGGCTGGAAGCAGAACGTCTGTTGCGGCGTGTTTTGGAGCATCATACAGATCGAGAAATCCGTTCCGCCGAGCTATTGGCCAGTTGCTACGCTGTTCCCACCGCAAACGGCCAGGGATCCCCAGCTTTTCCTGAGGGACATCCCGAAAAATGGGCATCGGTCTGAAAAAGTTGTGAAGGTATGTATCAAGTCCGGCCCAATAGCCGCAAAATAGAGCATCGAGGCGGGTTGGCAGCCGATTTTGGATGATAAATTAGGTTATGGAAAGTAACTTCTTACGAAGGCCTCTCAGGTTTGAGCAATGGTTTGGGGGGAGGAGTGCCTTGCACCAGGTACTGGACAGCATCATCAGGTGGGATTGAAGTTGGAGCTTTTAACAAGATTGAATCGACTGCTGAGAGGGCCTTCTGTTTTGTGCTTGTTTCCCGGAGCTGCATCCCTGGGGTGCGGCTTTGGTTAATTGCAGATGATTGCTTGTGAGTGTTCAATTTCACTCGGTGAGTCTGCCCAACTGAGGAGCAGCCCCTGAGGTTCCTGCATCCGCCCAACTCGAGATAGCGCCCACCTTAGTTCTTTTTCAGATCTCTCTTTTACCGAGTACCGTTAGAAGTTCAGGAGTTGCAGCACCGTGGAAGCACAGCGTAAGGAACGGATTCTGGTGGTCGATGATGAGGCCAGCATTCGACGCATTTTGGAAACCCGTCTGTCCATGATCGGATACGACGTGGTCACAGCTTCGGACGGCGAGGAGGCGCTGGAGGTTTTCCACAAGCAGGATCCCGACCTGGTGGTGCTGGATGTGATGATGCCGAAGCTGGATGGCTATGGGGTCTGCCAGGAGCTGCGCAAAGAATCGGACATCCCCATCATCATGCTGACGGCGCTGGGAGATGTAGCCGACCGTATCACAGGGCTGGAGCTGGGGGCAGACGACTATGTGGTCAAGCCCTTTTCGCCCAAGGAGCTGGAAGCTCGCATTCGGTCGGTGTTGCGCCGGGTGGCGCGGTCGGCCCACGATGGGATCCCCAGTTCTGGGGTGATTCAAGTGGGGGATATTCGCATCGATACCAACAAGCGGCAGGTCTACAAACGGGACGAGCGCATTCGCCTGACGGGGATGGAGTTTAGTCTGCTGGAGTTGTTGGTCAGTCGGTCGGGGGAGCCTTTTTCCCGCTCCGAGATTTTGCAAGAGGTGTGGGGCTATACCCCGGAGCGCCATGTGGATACGCGGGTGGTGGATGTCCACATCTCGCGGCTGCGGGCCAAGCTGGAAGATGACCCCAGCAACCCAGAGCTGATCCTGACGGCCCGAGGCACCGGCTATCTATTTCAGCGCATCGTTCAGGGAGAGGAACAGGCACGGTCTTGAGAGGGGATCCCTTGCAACTTCTCTTCGAGAGCAACCTGGACTCGCCTCAGCACGCCAACCCAGTCTCCCGGTGTGTTTTGTCGAAACAGTCGCATCACCCCGGGGTACCAGGGGCTATCTTCTCGATGGAGCAGCCAGCGCCAATCGGCGGCAAAGGGCAGCAGCACCCATACCGGCTTGCCCATCGCCCCGGCCAAATGAGCAACGGCTGTATCAACGCTGATCACCAGATCCAACTGGGCAACGGCTGCGGCTGTATCGACAAAACTGCGGAAACGGGATCCCAGCTCCAACACTTGGTGCTGCTCCAATAGGGATCCCAGCGGCCTTAGATCTTCCCCCACCTGCAGGCTAACCCACTGGATGGAAGGCCCATGCAAGTGCTGGAGCAGCAGATCCAGAGGACAACTTTTCAGCCTTTGCACGCGGTTGAGCTCAGGATGGGCACGCCGACCGCTGGCCCACACCAGCCCCACCTTCATCCGCTCCTGGGAAAGCTCCGGCCAGTCTTCCCGCCAGGAGAGGCTCAAAGGGATCTGCGGCCCGCCGGCATGAACGGGATAGACAAGATAGGGGATGCGGGCCGGGATCGTCTCCAGGGTGGTACCCAACCGCTGTGGCAAGCTGAGCAAGGGCAGATGGCAATCGAAAGAGGGCAAGGGATCTGTTTCCGAGATCACCTGCACCTGGGGAAGGGGGAAGCACCCTCTGAACAGCTCGACAAGGGATCCCTGACAGCGGAGGCAGATTTGCGCTTGGGGATGGGCCTCGGCCAGCAGCGGCAGGTAGCGCACAAACTGAAGCGTGTCCCCCAACCCTTGTTCGGCGCAGATCAGCAGGGTCTGGCGGCCCAGAGGGGATCCCGTCCACAGAGGGGAAAGAAAGCGCGGGTAGGTCGCCCCTTGTCGCTGCAGCCGCCATTCGTATTCTCGCCACCCCTCCTCGTAGCGGCCCAGGGTCAGCAAAGCCGTGCCCAGGTTGTAGTGGATCTCCGGCCAGTGGGGGGCCAACTGCAAGCTGCGCCGATAGGCTTCAATGGCCGCTTCCAACCGGTTTTGTTCCTGCAAGATGGTGCCCAGGTTGTTGTGAGGCTGGGCGTCCCTCGGCAGCAGCAAGATGGCCCGTTGCAGACAATCGGCGGCCTCCTCCAAGCGATCTTGCAGGTGCAGGCAGTGGCCGAGGTTAACGAGAATTCGCCCCTCCTGGGGTGCAAGGGCGAGAGCTTGGCGAAACCAGCCTTCCGCTTCCTCAGCTTGGCCATCGAGCATCAGGGCATTCCCCAAAGCTGCCAAGGCATAGACCTGGGGAGGCTGGGCTGCTGCTGCCTGTTGCAACACCTCAATTGCCTGGGCCAATTTCCCCAGGGTGAGCCAACAACTGCCCAATCGGAAAAGCAATTGCCCATCACCGGGGGCAAAGGCCAGGCCCTGTTCGTAGGCTCGCGCCGCTTCCTCTGGGTTGCCAAGCTGCATCCAGGCATCGCCCAGATCCTGCCAGGCCGGCACCCAATCCCCCCGCAGGTGCAGAGCCAGTTGCAAGGGGGTCAAAGCTTGGCGGGGATCCCCCATCTGGAGATAAAGGGATCCCAGCAACGCCTGAGCGGCGAACAGATGGGGATGGGCGCGGGTAAGCTGCCGGCAGAGGTGCAGAGCAGCTTTCAGATCCCCCGCCTGTCGGTAGCGTTGAACCCACGTCAGAGCCGCCTCTGGGGATGGGATCTCGGATCCCCGCTCTGGATCCTGTGACTCAGCCGCTTGCCGGTTGTCTTTTCCTCGCCCAAAGCCCCGTGGCACGTCTTTGCCTCTTTTTTGCCTCTTTTGAGATCCCTTTCACTTCTTAGCCCCCTCCCCCCAGTGTCCAAATGACAGCAGTGGGACAGGATCCCTACTCAGGCTAACAAAAGGTTCCCACTGCCCCACTTTTCACAGGCCATCCCTGGGGCTCAGTTGCGGCGAAACAGGCTGTCCAAGTAGATGCGCGCCGCCCGCCGGTCGCTCTCCCCACTTTGGAGCAGGAATAACGAGAGCGCTGCCGTCACCACCCGATCCTGATCCCAGTCGGGATGGCGGGAGAGGTAGTTTTGGAGGGTGTCATGCAGCTCCTCAGGAATTTCGCTCAAAATGCTGACGCTGTGAGAACTCATAGTCCAACTACTCACTCGGGCTTAAGAGGGGAGAAAACGGTATCCCGCAAAACCTGCGGCCACAGCCAAAACTTGGGCAGCTCGAACAGAGCGAACCCGCAACATCAAAACCCAACCTAGATAGGCCAAGAGCCTCAGCAGGCTCGCAAGCAGAAAAGCAAGCAATATAGGTTCATAGCTTGCCCCTATCCCAGCGGATGGGAGGGAGGGCATGCACAACTGTTCCTAAGCCTGTCGTGGGCTGTAGAACAGATGAAGTCTTTTCTGAGGAGAGCGGTTGGGAACACCTCCACACCACTCGCCCTCAGGTGGGGCTATTCTGCCCTCTGCCCTATGGGGGATGTCAATCCCAAGCCAGGGATCCAACAGGACAAAAGCTCTCCATTGGCCTTGATGGGATCGGAAAAAACGGCGCGATCCCGTTACGTTTCTCAGGGTGTAATTGCCTGAACCTTACCCACCTCCACTTTTCCACAGAAACCCCCGATGCCGCCCCCTGAGGGAAAGGCCCTGTGGAAAACAGCCCACCCGCCTGTGGAAAGTCTGGGGAAAACCTGTGGATTTCCGGGAAATCTGAATTTGTCCAAAAATTTTTGTGTTTGTATAGAGCATTTCTCAGAGCCACTCGACTCGGTAGCGCAAAAACAGCTCCTTGGAACCGCGGCGGCATTCCAGCAGCTCCAACTGGGGCAGGGATCCCTGCACTTGCCAACCCTCAATGCTGGCAGGGGCATCGGCGTATCCACTCAGCAGCACCGGAGCGAGGGTAACCCACAGCTCATCCAAGGCTCCTGCCTGGAGAAATGCCCCCAAAAGCCGCCCCCCGCCCAACAACCCCACCCGTTCAATGCCCAAGCTGCGCAGGCGGGCCAGCCGTGCCGGCAGATCCCAATCGGCAGCCACCCAGATGTCCTCAAAGCCGGTTCGGTTCCGCCAAATCCGGGATCCCTTGGGAGTTGTCCACAGCCAACGGGTGAGGGGCTGGCGAAAAAACGGCAAATCCTCAGGAATATCTCCGCTGCCAGAGCAGATGATCGTCAGGGGCTGGGGAGAGAGGCCCTGAGCGGTTCTGCGTTGGATCAACTCGGGATCCCGAATACGCAGACTGGTGCCGTAGGCCCGCAGAGTGGCGGCCCCCATGATCAAAGCCTGTTGCTGGGCAGCTTGGGTTTCCAAGTGCCGATAGTCCTCAGGGCTGCTGAAGGAGGGCCTCTGCGCTCGGTGGGCTGCGATCTTTCCATCCAAGCTCTGGGCGAAGATGGCAACCAAATGGGGACGATTCAAAGACAAGATCGCTGGGAAAGGGTGGGCAAACCCCACAAATTGACCAGAATAGAGTCAGGCATCGCCGGGAGAACCGTGGCACCGGTCACCAGAGCGCCCACGCGGAATGGATATGCTAGGGACATTTCAATCCTCCACCATCCGGGTTGAAGTCGAGGCCAGTGCATCGACGATGCAGCGCTGTCTGACAGAAGTGGGGTTGCTGCAGCAGTGGATCTGGCCCCAGCAACTGCAGGGATCCCTTCCCGAAAGGCTGGAGCTGGGCAGCACCTTTGCGGCCCAATGGGGCCCCCTCTCGATCATGCACCAGGTGGAAACCCTGCTGCCGGAACGGCTGCGCCTGCTGATGTGGGGAGGAGCCGATGGCTACTGTGACTGGCTGTGGGGGAACGGCTGGGTGCAGTTGCGGGTAGAGGCCGTCTCTCTCCTGCCCTTGGGCTTGGGACAATTGCTGATGCTGCGGCGGCTGCAACAGTTTGCCCAAAGCCAAGAACAGCGCCCCTCTTAGGACTTAAAAAGCGACCTTCCGGCAAAATCCGTGGATCCTCGGCTTGACAAAATGCGTTTCGGTTGCAGCATGCTACTTCTCTAAGGATTTTCCACTACGATAGTTGTAGCAGAGCTTACTCTTCCCGTCCGAGAGGCCCAATGAATCCGCCGACCAGCCCCACCCCAACCGCCATCGAGCAGGAAAAGTTTGAGATCCGCTTGGGAGAAGCCCTCAACCGAGCAGGACTGCTCACCCCCGCCCAACTGGCTCAGGCCATGTGGGAAAAGGCCGATACCCCCTTGATGTTGGGGGAGCTGTGTATGCAGCACGGCTGGATTGCCCCCCAAGATCTCTATCCGTTGATCCCGGTCGAACTGGTGCGTATCGGCGAGATCTTGATGCTGCATGGGTATCTGGAGCTGGAGCACATCCATCAGGCTCTGATTCAGCAGCGGCAGCACCCGGAGCGCAAGCTGGGGGAGATCTTGGTGCAGCAGGGCTGGGTACAACCCCACTGGTTGGAATGGGCCTTGGACAAGCAGCAGCGGCTGCGGCGCCAGAAAGGAGCTGCCAACAGTTGGGAGGTGATGGTGGAGCAGTGGTCCACCATTCCCGATCAGCCCCCTCTTTATGTCTCCCCTCTACAGGTAGCCCAAGAGACTTACAAAGCCACCCAGCAGTACAAAGCCCAGCTGGAGCGCTACCAAGAGCAAATTGCCATCTTAGAAGCGCAACTGGAGCAGCAGCGGCAGCAGCAACAGCTCCTGGTCGAACAATCGCTGCAGCAGGTTGCCGACCATCAAGCCCGCCAGCAGGAACAGCAGCAGCGCATTGCCCAATTGGAAGCCCAAATTCAACAGGAGACAGAACAACAAAAGGCTGCCCAACAGCGCATTCGGGAACTGGAGGAGCAACTCCAAGCCCAGCAAACTCAGGGATCCGCGCAATTGCAAGCCGCCCAAGCAGAGCTGGAGACCCTGCGGCGCCGCTGCCACGAGTTGACAGAATGGCAATCTCAGGCCAAACACCAGCTGCAAAAGCTGGGATCCCGATTGCAGGAGCAGCAGAAGATACAGCAGGCTCAGGCACAGCAGCTCCAAGAGCAAACCCACCTGCGTCATACTCTGCAGCAAATGGAAGCCCAAGTGGCCGCCCTGAACCAATCGCTGCAGGAGCACCAACATCAACTCCAACTGGCCCAGTCCACGAAACAGCGCTTAACTGCCGACCTGGCCCACGTTCGCCAAGAAGCTGCCGAGGCCACCCACCGCCTGCAAGTGCAGCTCCAAGAAACCCAAGCCCAACTGCGAGAAACTCAAGATCGCTTGCAGGAAGCCCAAGCCCAAGTGAGCCAGCTCCAGGCCCAACTGCAGGCGGCCCAAGCGGAAAACCGTGCTCTAGCCGCAGCGGTAGCCGAAGCCCGGCGAACTTCCCCACCTGCAGCTGCACCGACCCCAGCTCCAGAGAAAGCCCGGCCAGAGACAGAGGATCTCAAGGCCCTGACCATAGCCGACTGGGCAGCGGAACTGAGTGCCCCAGAAAGCGAATTGCCCCCGCAGCAGTATTTGGGGGAAGAGGACTTGGAAGCCTTGCAGCGGGCCACCCCCTGGGTACAGCGGGTATTGACCCAATTGCGGGCGGCTGGCCTAATCGACAATGCCGGCATCGAAACCGTCATTCACGCTTGGGAAAAGGAAGGGGGCACCTTCACAGATGTGCTGGCCCACCACAGCGGCCTCAAGCCGGAGACCGTCAAATTTTTCAGCGAAGGGGGCTACTCCGTTCAACTGGCGGGGGGACGCCACGTGGCCGATTACCTCAAGGCTTCTGGGTTGGTCAGCGCCGCCCAAATCGAACAGATCCAGAAGCACCTGCCGCCAGGCGGATCCCTGTGTCAGGCCCTTGCCCAAGCCGGGATTCTACGCCGGGCCACTGCCCTGTATTTCGAGCGCCACTTCGGCAGGCAAAAGCCCCGCCGCCCGCTGCGGGAAGAGCTTTAGAGGAACCATGCTCTATCGCTGACGCCAACGACCGACAAGGGATCCGAATACAGACACAAGCTGCCAACAAGATGCCAATTAGACTAGAAACTAGATAGATCATCAGAAGCGACCGGTTTCTCACCCCTGAGAGACCCAAGTTACTCGGTAGTTGTGTCGATCTCTTCTGCTATGACTACGGAAGCTCCAACTCGACCTGCTCAGCAGTTCTCGCCCTCGAGAACCCAGGTTCGCCAGCCCTACCCCCACTTCAAGGTGATCGTCTTGGATGACGATTTCAATACCTTTCAGCACGTTACGGAATGTCTGCTGAAATACATCCCCGGCATGACTTTGCCCCTAGCGCGGCAACTGACCGTGCAGGTGGATGCCGAAGGGCAAGCAGTTGTTTGGGTCGGCCCTCAAGAACAGGCGGAGCTCTACCATCAGCAATTGCTGCGGGAGGGGTTGACCATGGCCCCCTTGGAGCCGGCCTGAAGCACCAGGCGTTCGTAGCTGCGCTCAACTGCTGCCAACAGCTCCGCTTGGCCCCAACCGGCGTGAAGGCTGCTGGCAATGGCCAGCCCACCCGCCCCCACCCCTTCCTTGACATAGCCCCGCTCGTAAGCCTGTAGAGGCAGATAGCGGCTATTGGCAAAGCTCAGTTGGGTGGCCAAAAGGGGAGCAACCCCCAACAACTCTGCCAAGGCCACCGTATTGCCCGAGGGATCCTCTGCCACCCAGCGGGTAGTTCCCACAACCACGTTCTCCGGGGGCCAAGGGATCCCCTGCTCTTCCCCCCAGCGCTGCATCAAGGCCAGCACCGCCAACATTTGGGTTCCCCCTGCCAGCAGCACCGCTCCCCGTTGCGCTGCGCCCATCGCCAACCCGGCCACAAAGGGCTGCATGGGATCCCCCACTGCCGCCACCACCTCAGCAGCAGAAGCTCCCCTTGGCAGACGGGCCAATCCCTGCCGGGCCAAGGCCAGCTTTTGGGCGTGGTTGCAGACCGGGTGGCTGCTGTTTACCATGCCCTCTGCTGCCCACCCCAGTCCCAACAACACCGCCAGCGCCGTGGTGGTGCCCCCTGCCACACACTCCCCAATCACACAGTAGCCTTGCTCCAGCCGGGATCCGCGGTCGTACCCTTCTTGCCAAAGGGATCCCACCTGCTCCAAAGACAGAGCCTGTCCTGTGCTCAAGCAGCGGGCCACTCCCCCAGAGCTCACCATTTCTGCCCCCGGCAAAGGTTCCGGCAAGCCACAATCGAACACTCGGCACGGGATCCCCAACTCCCTCAGGATGGCGCAGCTGATCACCACTGGGGAAGGATAGCCATCCGGAGAGGTGGGCAAGCGGTGAGAATGGCCCGCCAGCAACACTTCCCCATCGGCAAGAGCTGTGTAGCGACGCAAGGAGGGGGTAGCGCCGGCAGCCGAAATGCCGGGAACGAGAGCCGTTTCGGTAAACCCCAAGCAGGCCAGAAACAGAGGTCGGGATCCCTGCACCCGTTCGCACCACCGCCGGGCCACAGCCGGCTGAGTGTAAGCCTTAACGCAAGGAAACGGAAGCATACCGGACACCGAGGCAAACAAGCCAGAGTCTATCCTGAGCCAGAAGGGCGGGATCCCGTACTCGCAGGAGGGGTTGCCTCCTGCTGAGGCAATCGGATTCGGATAGGATGGGTATACCCAATGCAGTTTATTCAGGGCAAACGGAAGGCCATGAGCTTCTTCGACTCTGAGATCGTCCAAGAGGAAGCCAAGCAACTGTTTCAGGATTTCCAAAACCTGATGCAGCTTGGTCAACGGTACGGCCAATTCGACCGGGAAGGCAAAAAAATCTTCATCGAACAGATGGAGGAGTTGCTGGAGCGCCAGCGCATTTTCATGAAGCGGCTGGAACTCTCCGACGACTTTATGGCTCAAATGACCATCAAACAACTGCAAACTCAGCTTGGGGGGTTTGGGCTCTCCCTGACCCAAATGTTTGACCAGATGCACCAGACCCTAGAGCGCATGAAAGCTGAGGCAGACGCTGAGCGTTGACCCCCAAGAACGACCTACACGAAGGGATCATGTCTTCTTCCCGCCAGACCCGCAACCAGAAATTGATTCTGGAGGTGCTAGAGCAGCAGTCGCAGCCCCTTTCGGCGCAAGAGATCTTTCTGGAGTTGCGCAATGCCAACCACACCGTCGGTCTGGCCACGGTTTATCGAGTTTTGGATGCTCTGCGCAATGAGGGCAAGCTGCAAGCGGTCAACTTGGGAGACCAGCAGACCTACTACCAGGTTCTGCCCAGCAATGGCCACAACCGCCACCACCTGATCTGCACCGAATGTCGGCGGGTGGTGCCTTTGCCCGATTGTCCGGTGGAAGATTTGGAGGCACAGCTTTCCAGCCGATACCAATTTGCGATCGAGTACCATGTGCTTGACTTCTACGGCGTCTGTGCCCAGTGCCGTAGAGGGGTTGGGCCAAGCCCGGACTCACAGCGTTCCTCTTTTCTCAAAGCTAAGCCCAAATGATGAGCTATCTCTGGACGGTGTTGATCGGGCTGGCCGGCGCCCTGATCGGGGTCAAGCTGAGGCTTCCGGCGGGAGCGCTGGTGGGCTCCATGGTGGCGGTGGGTTTGGTGAATGTCTGGGGGGCGATCCCGATTCCCGCTCCCCCAGCCGGGATTCGCTTTGCCATGCAGGTGGTATTGGGCATCCTCTTGGGTACCAAGCTCACTGCCGATACGCTTTTGGCCCTAAAAGATCTGTGGCGACCAGCCCTGCTCTGTACAGTGATTGCGGTGGGCACGGGGGTCTTGTCGGGGTACCTGATCTCCCGTTGGCTGGGGATCGAGCGCTTGACTGCCATCTTGGGCACAGCTCCAGGAGGCATTTCCGACATGAGCCTGATAGCCCTGGACATGGGAGCCCAAACCAGCACAGTGGTGGTCATGCACTTGGCACGCCTGATCAGTGTCGTCGTGGTCGTCCCCTGGGTGGTGCGGCTGTTGGTTCAGCCGGGCACGAGCTAGGAAACTCCTCAGAGCAGAGATGGTGGGTGGGTTAGACTAAGGGCGATACAGAACTTAACAACTGAACCGCTGCCTTGGAACTTTCCCCTTCTCCCCTCACCTGCCATGCCGACGCTGCCGGATCCCCTTGGAGCGCTGCTCTCCGTTCTGCAGATGGCTCTTTGGGCAATGTCTCCTCTGGCCAAGGCGATTGGTGGCCTCTACAGCTGCATTGGCAGGGGGAGCCAGACCCGGTACAGCCTGAGCTGGTGCAGGTGGATCCCGTGCTGCGCTTGCTGCTTTTGGGGGATGGCTTTACCACCCGTAATCTTGCTGCCTTGATCCAAGAGCCGATTCAGGCTCATCTGCTGGACACGGGCCGGGTTGATTTACAGGCAGAGCAGGGCACTGCCCCCAAGTCCATGCAACAGCTGGCCAGAGATTTGGGGCGGCTGGGATCCCCTTTGATGCGGCGGCGGGTTTGGCTGTGCGGAGTAACCTCTCAACAGCCCTTGCTCTATGCCACCTCTTGGTGGAACTCCGAACATCTGGTTCAATACTTGCCCCATCCCGATCGGCCCATTGGCCAAAATCTGATCCAAGAAAAACTGGAGACCTTTCGCGAGCTGCGCGGCCTTTACCACGGCGAGGCAGACCCGGTTGCCCGGCTGCTGCAGTGTCCCGGTCCCTTCTGGGCTAGGCATTATCTTTTGTTGCACAGGGGCCAGCCTTTGACCGTCATCTACGAGGTGTTTTCTCCACGGCTGGCCGCAAGGGCCCTGTCCCGCTAGCGCGACGGAGACCTCCAACGGCGCACGGCTGCGGTGATGGCGGCTGCCACCTGCGGATCCAATTGGGCGCTGGCGGAGATGCGCTGATAGTCCTCTGGGGTCAGTTGATGGGCGACGATGATCTCGGCAGCAGCAGCCTCAAACTGTTGTTCGATTTGCCGACGTTCCTCGCTGCTGTTGGCCTGTTGGAGGCGATTTTGGGTGCTCTCCAGAAGAGGTTGCACCGCCAGGAGGGTGCGGGCAAAGCGGTCAATCTGCTCAGAAGAAGGTGGAGAGGTGGCTTCAGAAAGACTAGCCGGGGCCGAGGTCATCGTCTCTGAAGAGGTTGCGGGCAGATCCCCATCCCATCCGGAGTCTGGCCTGGGCGAGGGAGAGGGATCCGGGTTGGCAGGAGCCTGGAGGGCCACTCTGCCGGCTGCGTCCAAGTCTTGGGCCGGGTTGAGGGCATTCCAAAGGGCCAAGCCCGCCAAACACAGAGCAGCCCCTATCAGTCCAGCACTCAAGAGGGCGAGCCAACTGACAGAGGTCGCAGTCGGCTCAAGCACCACCTGCACCGGCGCATGAGGAGGCAAGGGTTTGGACATGAGGCTGAGATCGTAAGCCCGACGCTGCTGGCTATCGCTGAGAACTCGGTAGGCGTGTTGTAGCTGGAGGAACTCCCGCTGGGCCAACTGCCGCAACCCTGCGGGGATATCGGCAGGCAACCGATCCGGGTGCAGTTCGCGTGCCCGCTGGCGGTAGGCAGCTTTGATCTCCTCCAGGCTGGCTTGGGGAGAAAGCCCCAGCTGTTGGTAGTAGGTGGGGGAAGCAGGCAGAGTAGGCATGGGAGCAGTTGGTTGCAGAACAGAGGGAGAACCGGCTGCCTTCGAAGGCCAGCCACCTTACCCCAACAGGGATCCCTCCTTTCGGACCAGCATATCCTGCCCGGTTCAGCGAGGCTGCTGGCCCAAGAGCTAAGACACGTAAACCCCTGTTAGAGGCGCGCTCAGGGCTTCTTCCAACTCTGCCAGGCCAAGACGACGCTCCAGGATATCCATCACCTCGCGGCCAAAATCATGGGGGTTGCGATCCCAGGCTTCCAGACACACTTCCCCAAAAAAGGATCCCAGGGGTTCTGGGTTCCAGAGCAGTTTGCGCGCCGTCCAAGGAGTCATGTGCATGGGGTTAAAGCGGTCGTCGATAACACCGATTTTGCGAGCAAAATCTTCTAGATGAGTGTGGGGTTGCAGGCCGATGAAGAAGATGGCCGGCTCAACTTTGTCGCGACCAAAGATGGCTTCCAGCTCGCGATGGTACCGTACTGTTTGCCGAATGGTTTCCGGTCGCTCGTCGATGACATTAAAGGAGTAATTGACCGAAACCAGATCGTTGAACCCTGCCTGTTTGAGGTAGCGGCAACTCTCCAGTACCGTGCGCAGGTTATAGCCCATGCGCATTTTGCGCACCAGCTCCTGGGATCCGCTGGTGATGCCGATCTCGAAGTAGCTCATGCCAGTTTTCACCATGAGCTCGGCCAGCTTTGGGGTGAGGTTGTCGGCCCGAATATAGGCAGCCCAACGAATATCGGTCATGCCGGCATCAAGGATTTTCTGCAGCAATTCCTCCGCATCCTCAATGTAGCGGCGGGCAGGGATAAACTGGGCGTCAGTAAACCAAAAGTTTCGCACTCCTCGCTCGTACAACTGCATCATTTCTCGGATCACCTCATCCACAGGGTTGAGGCGCACCTGCTTGCCTTCGATGACGGTGTAGATGCAGTAGCAGCAGTTGTGGGGGCAGCCGCGCTTGGTTTGTACCCCAATGTAAAAGTCGCCCCCTTCTAAGTAGTAGTCAATTTCCGGCCAAATGGCGGTGATGTAGGTGTAATCACAGGCGGTTTTTTGCAGAGGTTGAGGCGGCTCGTGGATCAAACCTGGGCGAGGTTGCTCCAGCTTGGCCCGATAGCAGCGCTCTGCAGCAAGGCTTTGCCCTTGGATGACTTTTTCCAGCAGGGTTTCCCCCTCCCCTACCGAGATGATGGTGCCTTTGGGCAGATAGCGGCCCAATTGTTCATAGAAGACGCTGACTGCCCCACCTCCCAGCACCGCTTCAGCGTGAGGTTTGTAGCGCCTGGCCCTGCGGATCCCCTGCCAGACCAGCCGTGTGTTGCGCCAAATCTCGCCATAGTAGGCCAGCACCAGCCTGAGGCTATTCAGGGATCCCCGCAATTTTTTCAGGGGGTTGCGGGCGTAGAAAAACTCAAAAGAGTGTTGCAGTAGATTGCCGGCCCGCCCGTTCACCGGCGCATAGACTTGAATATCCCGCCAAGAGAAAACCAGCAAATCCGGCTGAAACTGATCGATTTGCTCCAGCATGCGGCGGCGAAAATCCAAGGGCGGGAAGGTGCCCATATCGAAGATGCGCTGCTCAACTTGGGGGAACAGCTTGTGGACATGATCGGCCAAATAAACCACCCCAATGGGAAAAATGGGGTTGCAGGGCAGCCGCACATAGAGGATTTTTTGAATCTTCAGGTTCGAGGCCATATAACCTGAGAGCTTACTTTACATCTCTTCACTCACTCTAATCGCTTTTTGAGAGGCGCGGCGGCAGGGATCCAAAAGGGACAAGGATAAGCTAAAGCTGAAGCAACCAGCAGGGGCAGACCTGAGGAGGGGGTATGGCTCCAGAGGGCCCAATTTGGCACCAGCGCTATCGACCAGAGCGGCGATTGAGCAAGCGCAGCGGCAGACACACCTACCTGGCTCAGGATTTGCTCACCTCGGAACAGGTGGTGATCAAGCTGCTGCTCTTCGGGCCAGACTTCGATTGGGCCGACCTGAAACTGTTTGAGCGGGAAGCCCAGATCCTACAAACCCTCTCCCATCCGGCCATTCCCCAATACCGTGACCACTTCGAGATCAGCCTCAAGGGAGGACGGGGCCTGGCCCTGGTGCAAACCTACATCGACGCCCCCTCGCTGCAGGAGTGGATGGAGCAAGGGCGGCGCTTTGCCGAGCCGGAGGTGCGGGATCTGGCGCAAAAGTTGCTGCGCATTCTCGTCTACCTGCACGAACTCCATCCCCCCGTCATTCACCGGGATCTCAAGCCCAGCAACATTCTCTTGGGATCCGACCAGCAGGTGTATCTGGTGGACTTTGGTTCGGTTCAGGCGGCTGCCCCCCGGGAGCAGGGATCCTACACCGTGGTGGGGAGCTACGGCTACATGCCCCTGGAGCAATTTGGCGGCAGAACCGTGCCCGCTTCTGATCTCTACAGCTTAGGTGCCACCCTAATCCACCTGCTCACCGGACAACATCCGGCGGACTTGCCCCAGGAGGGATCCCGGATTGCGTTCGAGCAAGCGGTGCAACTGAGCCCGCCCTTTCGCGACTGGCTGCGGTGGTTGACGGAGCCTCTGGTGGCGAATCGTCCCGCTTCCGCCCGGCAGGCCCTGGAGGCGCTGGAGCATTTGGATCGTCGTCCCGCCTTGATTCCCTCAGACGCAGCAGCAGTCCCTCCTCGACAGCCAGCAGGCAGCCGGATTCAACTGCACAAGTCCGAACAGACCTTTCAGGTGGTGATCCCGGCCCGGCAAACCGGTGTTTTGGCGTTGCTGCCTTTCGCCATCGCTTGGAACTCCGTCATCACCTTTTTCACGATCACGTCGGTTGTGCCTGCGCCTTTTCCGGCCAATCTGGTGGTTGGCCTGTTCACCCTGCCCTTCTGGAGGGTGGGGTTGGGGATGGTGGGCGGGATCCTCTACGGTCTATTCGGCAAAGTCCACCTACGGATCGACACAAAATACATTCGCCTGGCTCACGAGGTGTTTGGCCTGAGGTTTGGCAATGTTCCCCCCAGTCGGCGATGGGATATTGACCGGCTGGAGCTGATCCCACGCCGTACCCGACGGGATTCGGATGGGGATCGGGTGGAGGTAAGCCCACAGTTGAACATCTGGGCAGGCAACCGCAAGTACGAGCTAAAAGATCTGCAGGAGCCAGAGCTGGAGTGGTTGGCCGTGGAGCTAAGCCGTTGGCTGCAGATCCCAGTTGAACGGCAGAAGGTGTAGTTGTCAATCCAAATAGGCACTCAACTCCTGCTCCAGTGTGGGCAGTTGCACCTCTCCCTGCTCCAGCTCTTCCAAGTCTTCCAGTTGTTTGCGCAGGCGGGCAATCCGCTCTTGCAGGCACTCCTTGATGCCTTTGGCCCCCAAACTGAGACAACTGCGGCAGACTTCCCCGTAGATTTGCCCGCGGTCGTTGTAGACCACCGCCAGCAACACTTGGTGCCCTTTTTTCTGGATGGGGTTGGCCCATCCCCCACAGATAATGCAGGGCACTCGGCCATTGCCCCCGTAAATGCTGCGTTCCCAGACGATTCTCACGCTCAGCCTCAATGCAACTTGTTGCCCACCAGCATAAAAACCCAGGGGGATCCCTTGCCACCCCAAGATCCTTAAGATCCTCAATGGATCGCCGGCTCCCTTTTTTCTTCCTGAGAGAGGTTGGGGGTGAGAGCTAAAAAGGGATCCCAGTGGCTAGGTGCTGGGCCGGGCAGATTGAGAGCGGTCGATGGTGCGATAGGTAAGGCTGGCAGCCACCTCTAGAGCTTTGGCGGCGTCGCGGAAATAAAACCCCAACTCCTCATCCTTCTCCGTGCGGTTGGGCTTATTGAACTTGGCCTTGAACTGCACGTTGCAATACATGGCCAACCCCACCAGAACCTCTGACAGTCCGTGCTGGTTGATCAGCCGCTCCACGTCCGTAAGCAGGCTTTTGATCAAGGCATCGGCTACTGGTTCTGGCAAACTGTCCAGGTCGTGCATGGGGGCTCCTCAACCAACGAGAGCAAACAAGCCAACGGGTCTGGGATCCCGAAGGCAACCTCTCCTGATTTTCCTGCATCTTTTCCAGAATGCCCAATGCCCTTGCCAACGCTACCACCACTGCCGCAGCCAGCCCCACAGGCCCGGATACCGAATGGAGCGCTCCCGGGCCGCTTGTTCCAGATGATGGGCGTGGTCTTGGCTGCCGGGATCCCGCAGACGATTCAGGCGCATCAAATAGGCATAGCGGTGGATCTGTTCTCGCAACTGAACTGGGGGAAGGGCAAAGCACTCTGGGCAAATAGGGCCGAGATTCAGACCCCTATCGTTGAAAAGGCAACGAACTCGCTTCCCGCCCGCAAAACGCTTTCCGCAGGCGGCACAGTAGCAAGCTGAGGGCTGGTTGGCAAGGCGCTGCCAGCGAATTCGCATGGTCTTCCCGACAAAAAGGCAAGCGACGTGCAGGCAATTCGCTGTAGCCATAATAGGCTAGAAGCTGGTGAGCAGAACCCAGGATGGGGGGGCCTGGAGTATCGAAAACCATGCCGCAACTCTACGACTGTGTCATCGTCGGCGCCGGCCCTGCTGGAGGATCTGCCGCCTACCATCTGGCCAAGCGGGGACGCTCGGTGCTGGTTCTGGAAAAGGATCCCTTGCCCCGCTACAAACCCTGTGGGGGCGGCGTTTCTCCTATGGTGGCGGCTTGGTTTGACTTCGACTTTGGCCCCGCCATTTCCCTCAAGATCCGGCAAATCCGCTACACCTGGCGCGGCGGCGATCCGGTGGTGGTCGATTTGGATTTGAAAGAGCCCGTTTGGATGGTGCGGCGGGATGTTTTCGACCACTACCTGATTCAGCAAGCGCAAAAGCAAGGGGCAGCGCTCCAGGCAGAATGCCCTGTCTCTGGCCTCGAGTGGCAAAGCGACCGCTGGCAAGTGATGACAACCGCCGGCCCGGTCTGGGGTCGGTACGTGATCGGGGCCGATGGGGCAAAAGGCTCAATGGCCAAGTGGCTGGGCTTTCAGGAACGCCGCCGTCGCTTGGCTGCCGCCTTGGAAGCAGAAGTGCCTCTCCTGCAGCCGCAAACTGCAGCCGCCCATTTTGACTTCGGCGCCGTCAGCAATGGCTACATTTGGAACTTCCCCAAGGCTGATGGCTACTCGATTGGAGCCGGCACCTTTCGGGGTGGAGAAAAACAAAACCTGCGGGAAATTGCCGCCCAATATGCCCAAAGCTTTGGCGTAGACTTGAAGTCGGTCAAGCCATTTGGCCATCCCATCTGCCTCTGGGACGAAGATCAACCGCTTCACACCCAAAATGCCCTCTTGGTGGGAGATGCCGCCTGCGTTATCGATCCGTTTACCGCTGAAGGGATCCGCCCTTCCCTTCTCACCGGCATGTTGGCGGCCCAGGCCATCGATCAAGCTCTAGGCGGGGATACAGAAGCTCTGGCGAACTACTCTGCCCGCGTGCAGCAGGAATGGGGCTCAGAAATGCGCTGGGCTAAGCGGATTGCGGCGTTGTTCTATCGCTTTCCGGGCGTGGGCTACAGGGTGGGCGTCAAACGACCGGGAGCCACTCGGCGCATGGGCCAGATCTTGGCCGGTGAACTGCGCTACAGCGATGTGGCCAGCTCAGCTATTCGCAAGTTAAGCGGTGGTCTGCTCGCCTAAGCCCGGCACCGACAGACGCGGGCGAGATCCAGGATCGTCGAAGCGCTTGCCGATCACCAGGCAGTTGCGACCATCCGCTTGGCGGCTGTAGCTGAGGTGAGTAGAGAGAGCTTTCATCAGCAAAATACCCCGTCCCCCCTCGGACTCAAGATTGGCGTTGGGCGATGTGGGATCCGACACGTTCCGAGCAAATCCCTCCAGATCAAACTCCTGCCCCTGATCCCAGATGCGCAACTCCAGCCCTTGCGGCATCAGCAGCAGCTCAATGTCGATGGGCGTACTTTCCGGCAGAGCGCGGTGGGCGTGGCGAACGGCGTTGGTAAACCCCTCTGCCAAGGCCAACTGACATTCCGCCCAAATGGGATCCGGGATGCCCGCATTTCGGAAAGACTCAAACCAGGTCAAAACCTGGTCAAGCGCGTCCAGGGTTGTGTCAACCCTCAGCGCAAACGTTTGCCTCTTGTCCAGAGGGATCCCTGCCGCGTTCAAAACCGAACCCCAACGATGAGGATTGAACTCAAGCCCATCAATCCTGGCCGGATTGACCCTACTAGATTCTAGACCAGAGCCCTGCTAGAACGTGTCATCCCCCACTTTGGGGGGTGCAGCTAGGGAGCGATGACCAAATCCACACGGCGGTTCCGCTGCCGTCCGGCTTCTGTGTCGTTATCGGCAACGGGCAAGGTGGGACCAAAGCCAGAGGTTGTCCAACTGATGGGATGGCCTTCCGGCAGCAGCTTCGTCAAATAGTCCTTAACCGCATTGGCGCGGCGCAGGGAAAGAGCCAAGTTGTAGTTTAAGGGCCCGATGTTATCGGTGTGGCCATTCACTTGAACGCGGGCGCCGGGCATAGCTTCCAAGGACTTGGCCACCTGGGCCAACAGCGAGGCTGCTTCAGGTCGAATCTCGGCTTTGTCAAAATCGAACAGCAAATCGCCCGGCAGGCTGATGGTTTGGGTTCCCACCTGAAAGGAGGTTGGCGTTGTGGTCGGAGCCGGGGTGGGCGCAGAGGCGCTTTCTGCCCCTGGAGCGATCTCAGCAGCAGTGGAAGATTCCCTGACAGGCTCAGGGGCTGTTTGAGAACGCAGCCGTTGCAGCCGCGACTCCAATTCCTCAATTCTGATCAAGAGCTGGATCACCTGCTGGCGGATCTCCCGAATCTCTGCCTCCAGATCCGTGGGGCTCTCATGATTTTCCTCTGGATCTGCATCTGCTGTTGGGCTGGCCACCGGAGGATTGGCCTGGGGCGGGGCCAAGGTGGGCAGGATCGGTGGTGTGGGAGAAGCGGGTTGAGTGGGAGAGATGTTGGTCTCCGGCTGGGGCTGAGGTTGGGCCTGCTGGGGAAGCACCATCCCGACCCAGATTCCGCTGCTGACCAAGAGGATCCCGCTTAGGGAATGGAGAGCGACTGTTAGGAGCTGGGACGAACGAGCCATTGCAGGCAAACCTCCGGCTGGATGGGCGCAGGCAAGGAGCAGGAACTCCTCTCAACTCAACCCTCAAGACCCATCCTAACCGGCGACCCGATCTCGCCAAGGGGATTCTCGGTCGGTCCAACTGCCACTTCCCGCCATCTGCTGTGGGAGGCTAATCAAAACTGATGCGACCTCGATAACGCCCTATGAGGGTTAGGCCGTTGATGGGATCCGCCAAATCCGCCACAAAGGGGGGAAAGCGGGGGTTGTCGCTGATCACCTTCACCTGGGATCCGGGCAGGCGCTGCAGTCGTTTGACCAACAGATCCCCATCCATCTGAAAGACGTAAATGCCTTCACAGCCCAGGTCTCCACCCTCTTGCCGCTCCACAAAGATCCAGTCGCCATCCTCCAACGTGGGAGACATGCTATCCCCCTGCACCCGAATCAGACTTAGATCGGCAGGGTTTCCCTTCAAGTGCGTCCGCAGCCAGTTTCGCTCAAAAGCAATCACCGATTCGATCGATTCTTCGCGCACCAACACCCCCGCTCCGGCAGAGGCGGCTACATCGACAAAAGGCACATACACATACTCTGCTTTCGCGTCGGGATGCAACTGCGGGGATCCCTCCCCTGTAATCAGCCAATTGAGGTTGACCTGGCCCACTTGGGCAATTTTCACGGCCTTATCAATGCCGGGCACGGATCCCTTCAGGTAGCTGCGCAAGGCCGTATCGCTAATTCCGGCCCGTCGCCCAAACGCATAGACGGCTTCATCGCCAATCACCCATCGCAAGCGGTCTGCAAAAGAAGAGCCAGAGGAGATGGACATCGGCTTAACGCTACATATTGTGTATAAGCAGATTTTTACCACTATATCTTGACAAGTCAACAACCGGTGCAGCCATTTGGGGAGAATCTTCAACGTAAACTACCCGGCTCCGACCGCTAAGCGGTACGGAGCGGGCTTTCAGTAGCCCTGAGCCTGCTCTGCTCTACCAG
>NZ_JANSIF010000054.1:0-25028 GCF_047461935.1 Synechococcus sp. R55.4
GCTGGGTGGCCTTGTGGCGCTTTACTACCCTATCCCCACCCCCACCACCCCGTCAAGATATCCAACCCAAAATTTTTGGCAAGTTTTTGGCGAGAATAGCAGGGAAAAGAAGAAATAAAACTGTTTGAATATTGACATTCTGACTGCAGAGTTAATAAGATGGTTGCGAGGGTCAGGTTTTGGAGAAACTGTGATGCTGACTTTGCGCAAGCGGGAAGAGAGGGGTCATGTCAAGCTCAGTTGGCTTGATACTTACCACTCATTTTCTTTCGGGGAGTACTACGACCCTCGCTACATGGGTTTCCGCGCTTTGCGGGTGATTAACGATGACCGAATCCGCCCGAGTGCTGGCTTTCCGACCCATGGGCACCGGGATATGGAGATCGTTACTTATGTTTTGGAAGGGATCCTTGAGCACAAAGACAGCTTGGGCACGGGATCTGTGATTCGTCCTGGCGAAATTCAACGGATGACAGCGGGCACAGGGATCCAGCACAGCGAGTACAATCACTCGGCGGATGAGGAGGTTCATCTGCTGCAAATTTGGATTTTGCCGGAGCAGGAAAACCTAGATCCCAGTTATGAACAAAAAGCGACGGGTTTAGCAGAGCATCCCAATGAGTTTTGTTTAATTGCCTCTCGGGATGGACGCCAGGGATCCGTAATTGTGCATCAGGATGTGAATCTCTACGCGGGGTTGATTGAGCCGGGACACACCATCTGCCAATATTTGGATGAGAAGCGCTACGGATGGCTGCAGGTGGCTCGCGGCAATGTGACCCTAAATGGCTTGTTTTTGCGAGAAGGAGATGGCGTGGCCATTGCTGAGGAAAGCGAGCTCAACCTTTTCAGTGAGAAAGGTGCTGAGGTGCTGCTGTTTGATTTGGCCTGAGGATGACTTTTGGCTAAGTTCTGGCCGTTTGCCTCAAGTTCATAGTCGTTTCAGGCTGGGGTGAGACGTCCGGGCTACTGAGAGAAGCCTTCTGACCTGTGCATTATTGCTCCGCAACGCTAACGCGAAGGCGCGACCGACGCTTCGGGTGTGGGCGCAGTGTCTTAGTTCGAATCGAGGTGGCCATAGGTCTTTTGGGATCCCAACTTTTTCTGCTGCTTTCAAGTCCTTTCAGGGGGAGAAGTGGATCCTTTTTTCTTCAGGGTCTTGCTGAGTGAACTGAGAAAGAACTTGCTGCCAAAGTTGAGCAGTCTGGGATCCCTTTCCTTTGGCGTACAGGAGGCGGGCTCCTTCCTGTTGGGGATGTGGCTGTAGGCACAGCCAGAGGTAGGTCGCAGGCAGATGGCGGAGGTACTGGGGCCACTCAATAGCGGTGATCCCACCTTGGCTCCAAAGTTCTTCTAGCCCTAGGTCTTCTAGGAGTGTGGATTCTTTCCCACCGGCGCGAGCGGCAGAAGAGGTCTCTAGGCGGTAGAGATCGCAATGGAAAAGAGGGATCCGTCCGGTGTGGTATTCCTGCACCAGCACGAAGGTGGGGCTGTCGATGGGTTCAGGGATCCCCAAGCCCTGCCCTAGTCCCTGCACAAAGGTGGTTTTGCCGCTGCCCAGATTACCTTCGAGAAGAATGACCAAGCCGGAAGTGGAGCCGAGGCTGCGGCTGGGAGGGGGAGATTTTTGTTGACCTGAAGGGGCGAGGAAGCCAAGGGCGGCTTGAGCTACGAGGGCCCCTAGTGATTGGGTAGCAGCGGCGGATGGCAGCAGCAGAGGGGAGGTTTGCTGCCAGAGCTCTTCATTCTGTTCGCTGGCCATGGCTTACAACTCCTTTGGGGCGGGGATCCCAGGCGAGGAAGTTGCCTCGTTTGGGTGAACAGAAACGCGTTTGGGAGCTGTCAAGATTGCGGCCAGGCATGCTCCAATGAGCAACAGGCTCACCCCCTGCGCCACCCGCAGGGATCCCAGCATGAGGCTATCGGTGCGCAGGCCTTCGATCCAGAAGCGCCCCAGGCTGTACCCCACCAGGTAGAGGCCCAAGAGGGTGCCGGGGGGAAGCTGGCGCCGGTAGCTTAAAAAGAGCAGGAGCCCGAAGAGACCAAAGTTCCAGAGGGATTCGTACAAAAAAGTAGGATGGACGCGCGATCCATCAGGCAGCTGCAGTTGTACCCACAGAGGGCTATCCGGAGGCAACACCTTTCCGTAGGCTTCGTTGTTGAAGAAGTTGCCCCAACGTCCGATCCCCTGACCAAGGCTGAGGGAGGGAACAAGGCAATCGGCTAGCAACCAAAAACTCAGCCGGTGCCGCCGGGCGAACAGGTAAAGCGCCGCACTGCCGCCGATCAAGGCACCGTGAATGGCAATGCCCCCCTGCCAGAGGGCCAAGACCTGCCACCAAGGGCCATCTCGATAGCGCTCCCACTCAAAGGCCACATAGTACAGGCGAGCAAGGGGCAGGGATCCAACCACCAACCACACCAGCAGATCAGGCATGGAACTGGGGGGAAGGCCACGCCGAGCTGCCAGATGGCGAGCCAGGAGCAAGCCCAACACCATTGCCAGGCCGATCAATAAGCCATACCAGCGCAGGCTGAGCGGCCCCCAACTAAACACAACCGGGCCGGGGGATTGTAAGACCAAAGTCATGACCGTGGGGACATTCCTGAGCAGATCCCTTTAGCCCACTCTACCCGCTCTGCAAGGCTATGCAGAAGACCTGCCCTCACCCCCAGCCCCTCTCCCAGAGGGAGAGGGGAGAGGGATCCGCTCAGAGCAAGGCGACAATGTTAGAATGCAGGCTCGATTTTCCACCACGACTCCTGGGGGGGATGCGGGTTATGGCCCGGAAAGCCGCTGCTGTGAACACTGCTGATGACTCGGACAAATTGAAGTCAGAAAAACGCAAAGCCCTGGAGCAGGTGTTAAGCCAGATCGAGCGGAATTTCGGCAAAGGGGCAATCATGCGCCTGGGAGATGCCACCCAGATGCGGGTGGAGACCATACCCAGTGGGGCCATCACCCTCGACTTGGCCTTGGGCGGAGGTTACCCAAAAGGGCGGATTATCGAAGTCTTTGGGCCGGAATCTTCTGGGAAAACTTCAATTGCCCTACATGCCATCGCCGAAGTGCAAAAACAAGGGGGAACGGCAGCTTTTGTGGATGCGGAACATGCGCTGGATCCCACTTACGCAGCAGCTTTGGGGGTTGATATTCAAAACCTGTTGATCTCCCAGCCGGACACGGGGGAGGCCGCCCTGGAGATTGTCGATCAGTTGGTGCGCTCGGCAGCTGTGGATATCGTGGTGGTGGACTCGGTAGCAGCGTTGGTGCCCCGGGCTGAGATCGAAGGGGATATGGGAGATGCCCATGTGGGATTGCAGGCGCGCCTGATGAGCCAAGCGCTGCGCAAGATTGCCGGGAACGTCAGCAAAACCGGCTCCATTGTTCTTTTCTTAAACCAATTGCGCTCCAAAATTGGCGGCATAGGCTATGGCCCCCAGGAGACCACCACCGGCGGCAATGCCCTTAAGTTTTATGCGTCGGTGCGGCTAGATATTCGCCGCGTTCAAACCCTGAAAAAAGGCGCTGAAGAATACGGGATCCGAGCGCGGGTCAAGGTGGTGAAAAACAAAGTTGCTCCCCCTTTCCGGCGAGCAGAGTTTGACATCATCTTTGGCCAGGGCATCTCCAACATCGGCTGCATCATCGATCTGGCAGATGAGATGGGCATTCTGAAGCGGCGCGGCTCTTGGTACAGCTACAAGGAGGAAAATGTTGCCCAAGGAAGGGACAATCTGGTTGTCTACTTGAAGGAAAACCCAGAGCTCCTAGCGGAGGTGGAAGCGGCTGTGCGGGAGAAACTTTCTGCGGGGGTGACGGTTTCCGCCAGCCGGCCGGCAGCGATGGAGGAGGGAGAGCAGGAAGAGAATGAGGATGCGGTCTTTGTAGAGGAAGAGTTCTGAGGGAGCAGCTAGCTGTTCAGGGAGCGCTTCCTGAGCGAGATCGCCGCTGGCGCAGGGCCTCGTAGAGCAACAACCCCCCCGTCATAGCGACGTTCAGAGATTCGACACCCTCGGCCATCGGGATCCGCACCTGGGCATCGGCCTGTTGGATAGTCGCTTCCCTCAGGCCAGCCCCTTCGTTGCCCAGGAGAAAAAGGGTAGGGCAGGTGAGATCTTGATCCCAGTAGCAGTTTGCTGTGGGGGAGAGGGTAGCAGCCAAGACTTGGATCCCGTGGCAACGGCAGCTCTGGATCCAGGCGGCTAGGTCGGGCACGACTTGGGGCGGACGGCGAAACCAGTGGCCGGCTGAGGCCCGCAAGACTTTGGGGTTTTCGGGATCGACGCTGTCTGCGCTTAGCCAAAGGCCGTCGGCTCCTGCGGCGGCCACGACTCGGATTAGGGATCCCAAATTGCCTGGATCTTGCAGCGTTTCCACCACAAGGCCCAAACGTAACTTGGACAGGGGGGGAGAGGAAATCTGCCAACTGACGGCCACGGCCACAGCTCCTTCGGGAGACTCGGTGGTACAGAGCGCTGCCATGACTTCTGAGCTGACGGCCTGCCGCCGTAGACTCTTGGGCAGATTGGCCAGCAATTGTGGGTAACGCTCAGCCCACTCAAGCGTGTAGCAGAGAGCCTGCAGGGGCCAGCCGACCCGCAGGGCTTCTTCGATGAGATGGGATCCCTCTACCAAAAAGGCGCCCTGTTCTCGCCGACCTTGGCTGCGGTGCAACTGCCGCAACTTTCGGATCCAGGGGTTTTTCGGGCTGGTCAGCAGTAAGGACTCCGTCCCGCTAACGCGATCAGAAACCATGGGGCAACAGTCAGTCTCTTGCTTGGAGATAATCCTTTTCTCCCTCAGGAAAGCTGAGGGTTGATGGCTCGGAGCACCTGGGAAGCACCACGATGGAAGGTTTATTTAACCGTATCGACGCAGCCGCTGGATAAAAAATCCATCCCGATCCTGGCGGTGGGGCCAGATGAGCAGGGGATCCCCTTCAGCAGCCCAATTGGGGTGGCTGTCGAGAAAGGCTTGCATGATCTCCTCGTTTTCGGCAGGATGCAGCGTACAGGTGGCGTACACCAACACTCCGCCCGGCTTCAGCCAACGGGCTGCCACTTGCAGGAGCTGGGCTTGCAGGTGGGCCAACTCTGGGATCCGCTCTGGGGTTTGTCGCCAGCGGGCATCGGCATGGCGGTGCAGGGTTCCCAAGCCGGAGCATGGGGCATCCAGCAAAACCCGGTCGGCGCTGTGCCAGGGGGGCAAGGGGGCAGGGGGTAAGGACTCCGTCCCGCTGACGCGATCGGCAGCAGCGCTCAGCGGCAACAGGTCGATGGCCAGGGAACGAATCGAGGTCAAGCCCAAGCGATGGGCATTTTCCTCTAGGCGCCGCAGACGGTGGGGGTGACGATCCAAAGCCCAAATCTCCCCTCGATCCTGCATGTGTTGGGCTATTTGGGTGGTCTTGCCGCCCGGAGCAGCGCAGCAGTCGATCACCCGCTCTCCCGGCTGGGGATCCAGGCAATGCACCACCTGCTGGGCACTGGCATCTTGAACGCTCCACCAACCCTGGGCAAAGCCGGGCAGGGCCGTGATGTCGCCAGCATGATCCTGAAGTCGCAAGGCACCCGGCACCTCGGAGATGGGGAGGGCAGGGATCCCGGCTGCTGCCAAGGCTTGAATGACTTTATTCACATCTGCCCGCAGTGGGTTGACCCGCAAATCCAGGTGGGGTGGCTGATTAAACCAAGCACACAACTGCTCCGTTTCCACCGGCCCCAGGCGCTCCCACCATAGGCTCACCAACCAGTCGGGAAAGCTGTGCCGGATCCCCAAAGCCTGAATTGGGTCGGCTGGCAGAGTGTCCTCGAGGGGCTTGAGGGGATCCTTCTCTGGCTGATCCAACACTTGCCGCTGGTAGGCGCGCAAAATGCCGTTCACTACCCCTGTCAGGGATCCTAGCCCCATCTGGCGGGCCAATTCCACGCTGGTATGGATGGCAGCACTGGCCGGGATCTGATCCAAAAAAGCCAGTTGGTAGAGGCCGAGATGCAAAATCAGTCGCAAATCGGGGGGCTGCTTGTGGGCAGGACGCTGGGCAAAGCAATCGATCAAGGCATCGAGGGTGCGGCGACGGCGGGTAATGCCATACACCAGCTCGCTGACCAGATGCCGGTCGGCGGGGATCAGGCTGCTGTTGGCCAACAAATGCCCCAGAACCAGGTCGGCATAGGCGTTTTGGCGCTCGATTTTCTGCAGAGCCAACAGAGCCAGTTGGCGCGCGTTCATAGTCATCTCAGGATGTTCTCCCATCGCGTCAGCGGTGTGGAGCACTTTAGGGTCTAGAGATCCAGATCTCCGCTGGAGCAAGGCCGCTCCCAGGCGATACTGGAAAAGCCCCTCAAGGGATCCCATCATGCCTTACTCAACTGCTTTTCTGGAGGTGATCCCCGCCATCGACCTTTTGCAGGGCCGCGCCGTGCGCCTTTACCAGGGGGATTACGCCCAGGCAGAACAGGTAGCCGACGACCCGATCCAACAGGCCGAAGCTTGGGCGGCACAGGGTGCTCCTCGCCTGCATGTGGTGGATTTGGACGGGGCCAAAAGCGGGGATCCAGTCAACCTGCCCATCATTGAGCGCATTGTCCGCAGCCTGGCCATCCCGGTGCAGGTGGGGGGTGGGATCCGATCCCTGGAACGGGCGCGGCAGTTGTTGGATTTGGGGGTGGATCGGGTGATCGTTGGCACCCTGGCCGTGGAGGATCCTGACACCCTGGAGGCGATGACCCAAGCCTTGCCCGGTTGGGTTTGGGTGGGGATCGACGCTCGGCAGGGGCAAGTGGCCACCCGCGGCTGGCTGAGCACCACTTCCCTGCGGGCCACCGAATTGGTGCAACGGGTGGGGGAACAGGGCGTCGCCGGCATCATCTACACCGACATTGGCCGGGATGGCACCCTGGCCGGGCCCAATTTAGAACAGCTGCGCCAGATCCTAGCCGTCTCTCAAGTGCCTGTAATTGCTTCGGGAGGGATCGGCTCGCTGACCGATTTGCTGGCTTTGTTGAGCTTGCCCCGTTTGACAGGGGCCATTTTGGGCAAGGCCCTCTACTCAGGGGCGATCTCCTTGCAGGAAGCTTTGCGAGCAGTGGGGCCGGGCCGTTGGCAGGATCTGCCGCCGGAAACCGGATCCCAGTGGGCCTAGGTATCCATCCAGAGATCGAGCGAAAGACAGCCCTGGCAAAACCTCTGCCATACTGGTGAAATCAACAGGCAACTTCATGCGACAACACCAGCCGCTGGTGAAGGTTTTCCAAGACATTTTTGTTTTTCAGGTCATGTCTGTCCCTGCGCTTCGCCCTGCTGTTCGAGCTTTACAACCCGAGTTGGTGACCTGGCGCCGCCACATCCACAAGTATCCTGAGCTGGGCTTCCAGGAGAAGCAAACCGCCGCCTACATCAGCCAGCGCCTGAAAAGTTGGGGGATCCCGCACCAGACTGGCATTGCCCACACTGGCATTGTAGCCACCATTACAGGAGAAGAGCCGGGGCCGGTTTTGGCGCTGCGGGCCGATATGGATGCCCTGCCCATTCATGAGGCCAATGAAGTCGAGTACCGCTCCGCCATCCCCAACGTCATGCACGCCTGTGGCCACGACGGCCATACGGCCATTGCTATGGGCACCGCCAAGCTGCTGCAACAGCACCGTCAACACCTCAAGGGCACGGTCAAGGTCATTTTTCAACCTGCCGAAGAAGGCCCCGGCGGAGCCAAGCCCATGCTGGAGGCGGGGGTTCTGAAAAACCCGGATGTGGAAGCCATCCTCGGCCTACACCTGTGGAATAATCGCCCTCTGGGCACTATTGGCGTGAAAAGTGGCCCCTCGATGGCCTTTGCCGACCGCTTTCAGATTCAGGTGATCGGGCGAGGCGGACATGCTGCCCTTCCCCAACAAACAGTGGATGCCATTGTGGTGGGATCCCACATTGTCAATGCTTTGCAGACCATTGTCTCCCGCAATGTGGATCCGATGCTGCCGGCGGTGGTGACGGTGGGCCGTTTCCGGGCCGGCGATGCCTTCAACGTTATCGCCCCAAGCGCAGAAATTTGGGGTACTGTGCGCAGTTTTCACCCTGAAGTGGCCGATTTGATCCCAAAGCGCATGGAAGAAATCGTTGCCGGCATTTGCCAAGCCTACGGAGCCACCTATGAGTTTCGATTCGAGCGGGGCTATCCGGCGGTTCAAAACGATCCTGCTATGGCAGCTCTGGTGGAACAGTCTGCCCGCGAGGTGTTTGGCCCAGAGGCGAGGATCATCCCAGAAATGACCATGGGCGGAGAGGATGTCTCGTTTTTCCTGAATGAGGTGCCTGGCTGCTACTTTTTCCTGGGATCCGCCAACCCCGAAAGGGGCCTGAACTACCCTCACCACCACCCCCGCTTCGACTTCGATGAGGCTGCCCTTGGCATTGGGGTAGAGCTGTTCCTGCGCTGCATTGAGAACTACACCGGGCAAGCCTTGAGTTAGCGGGAAACCTCGGCTAGGGCCTGAGCAAGTCAGCGGATCCGCTGCCGGGAAGCAGCAAGGGCTTCATAGGTTCTGGGGTGGGACGGGTAGGGGCAGGATCCCCGTCGGTGGGAATGTAGAGGGGTTTGGGGTCGGGATCCCCACCGAAGGCCAGCACAAGGGCTTCCAGCAGGGCCTGTCGCTGTTGCCGGTTCAGGGATTGTACAACGGCTTTGTCTTGGGCGTAGGGGTTGACCGTGAGGCGGTCGGCACCGGGATACCGTTGGGCGATGATTGGCTCATTGGCATCAAAATAGTCCGCCAGCGTCAGTTGCCAGTCAAAGCGGTCGGTCGGGGAGCGACCAGCCACCTGCAGGTGATAGATCATCATTCGCCGCACCAAAGTATCCTCTTCGGGTGCGGGGCCGCCATCGTTGGGGTTAATAGGGGTGTAGGTGTTTTCCAGGGGCAGATCCGGCAGAGCTTCGTATACCTGCCGCGCTGCTTGGGGAATCAGCCGCAACTGGGCATAGGCAGGCCCGGATCCCAGTAGAACTGCAACGGCAATGCCCAGCAAACCTGGCAAAAGGGCTTGTTTCCTCATCCTGCTCGCCCCAAAACTTGTTTCTGTGAAATGAATTGTATTGCAATCAAGCAGTGGTTTCGGATTGTAGATTTGGCAGATTCAGCGATTGAGATCAGGCCACAGTTGGAGTTTTGGGCCATTGCTAATCAATGCTGAGTCCGTCCACTACCTGAGGTTGAGGACGCGGTTTGAGAGGGGCTGACTGAGCCAAGCGATCCCGCTGGTGGTGTTCTTGAGAATGCCTTTGCCAGAGGCCAAGAATATCCAACGTTTCGCCGCCATGCTGCGTGTAGCGCTGCCGCACTTTGCACAGTACAGGGGTATTGACGCACACCCCGGAGATGATCACCTGACCTTTGCTCAAGGCGGGCAATTCTTGTAACAGATCCCGTCCGGCAGCCTCGACACTGTGGCGCAAATTTTCCTGATCGGCAGGGTTGACAATTCGCATCAAAAATTGGCTCATGCATTGAGACAGAATATCCGAGTCCAACTTGCCAGGGCGTTGCGTGATCAGCCCTACTCCCAGTCCAAACTTACGTCCTTCGCTGAGAATGGTGCGCAGCACCTGTTTGCAACGGGAAGGCTCGTGGGCAGGGGCAAACCGATGGGCCTCTTCCAGCAAAATAAAGACGGGATAAGGCAAGTAATTTTCGTCCCCCGGCTGGATCTTGCCTTTGTGGGTATTGATCCGAGCATAGTTGGCCTGGCGCAAGATGGCAGCAGCGATCACCTGCTGTTCTTCTTGGCTGATCTCATGCATTTGCAGGATGGTTACCTGCCCCGGCTCAAACAAGTCTTTGGGAGCTAGGTGTTGCAAATTGTCGAAATAGGGAGAACGGTCGATCTGTTCTAATTTCCACTCCAAGGCGGCGGCTGAGGATCCTTGGGATCCATCCTCTGCGGAATCAGCCTCGTTTACGGCATCGATTAAGTCCTGAATCGTCCAGCGGATCGGGTTAAATTGAGTTGTTTTGCGAAAGGCTTTCTCCAGAAAAGATTTCTGTCGGTCAGTGGTCTCTGGCAGCAGGGTCAGAATATCAAAGAAGTTAAGAGAAGATACACGAATCTTAATTTCCTGCGGTGAAAGAACCTTGACTTTGGGTCGGTAGCCATCTTCCCCAAAAAACTTGGGGTGGGACTGCATTTCTGCCAGCGTGTGGTATTCCCCGTGGGGATCGAAAATGAGGACGGCAGCTCGGTTTTTGGGCAAAAGCAGCTCTTCAATCAAAACCCCTGCTGTATAAGATTTGCCGGATCCTGTCCCCGCCAAAATGGCCAGATGGGTGCTGACCATTTCCTTGACGTCCAGTACTACGGGCACTGCTCCCTCATCGCGCAACAACAGGCTGCCCAAGTGAGCACCCCCAATGGCTGTTTCATCTCGTTTGTTCAAAATTGATTTCAGCAGACGATTGGAGGCCAGAAAAACCTTGGCACCGGGATCCGGAGCGCGGCGGGGGTTAATAAAGCCCATCTTCTGATTGAAATAGCCGATGACCTCGACGGTAACCGCATAGATTTCCGGATTGGGATGGGTGAAGCCCACCAGAGCCACAATGGTGCTGGGATCGATTTCGGTATCGGCAAAGATGCGATCGGGGATGTGATCCAGGAGCTGAACTTGGCTAATTTTACCCAAGATTTGCAGGGTTTGCGATTGGGGATCCTGGACTTTGTAGTAGACGAAATCGCCCACCTTTACCGCTTGGGTATTGGAAGTGATGAAAACATATTGGTTAGAGGTTTCTCCAGGCCCTTTGACGGTGCCAATTACCTCTGGAGAGTCCTCAGTTGGAGAGAGGGTGGTTTCTGGATGGTGGCCATTATCGGTGATTTTTTGGGGCATCAGCGCATCGCTCCTACAGTCATTTTCCAGGCCAGTTCTTTGCTTAAGATTTGCAGGGCTCGCCGTTGAGCTGGATCGGCAAACATCGGCGTAATGTCGTTCAAGACTTGGTAGATCAAATGATTGGCAAAGTTGCCGCCGCTACTCAGCAGCAAACCATAGTAGGAAAATTGGGTTTGACCTTGGGGATCCTGGTGAAAGCGCAGGATCTCTTCCCGGCTCATGCGAAAAACCGGCGTGTTTACAGGCACCACCACGCGTGGGATCCCTTGCCGGCCACAGCGGCGCTCTTCATCCAGAGCCCCGATTAAAACCACCGAGAGCAATGTGCGCACCTCATTCTGCAAATCGGGGGAAAAATAGGGATCCGGCTGGCTGGAAAGGCGCGGCCCAGAATTGAGGAACATCGGATTCAGGAGTTGGGTATTGTAAACCAGACCTACAGCCCAGTGTCGCCGGTCGCTTTCTAGCTTGACAAAGCTGCCGAAGCCATAGTCATCAGGAGCCGGCGGATTTTTGACTTCTAAAGCATCGTCCACCTGCACCACATAATCACAGTGATTGTTGGAGCGAACCACCTTTCCCAATCTCATCGGACTCGTCTCCGTTGTAGTTTACTCACCGTTTTCCGAGATAGCCTCAGGTTCAGCTTCTCGCGAGCGGCCCAATCTTGCATGAGACGCAAGAAAAGGTTGCGATCCTCATTGCGGATAACGGCTATTTGATCGGCTGTCTCCAGCACATAAGGATAACCTCGCCCAATCACCACCTCACAGCGAACCAGATCCACCAACCAGTCCAACAGTCCTGCCTCATAAACCCAAACGGGTATTTCCAGGCGAGCCGGAAAGTTGTCATTGGTGCGCAGGTAAACAAACCCCACTCGCTCCCGCATTTCTTGGTAGGAGTTGAGGATCCCATCTTGGGGGTTGAGGCTGCCGCCGCGGGCACAGATGAAAAAAGGTGTGCGATCCCCCCACTCCAACCAGGGACTAAGCAGTTGCGCATCGTGAAGCTGTGGAGCTTCGGGTAGGTCAAAACAATGCTTCAGCAACGTCACCAGATCGGAAGTGTAGGTGGTGTCTATGTAAGCCACGATAGGGATCCGGCTTTGCTCGCTGGCCCGCAAAAGCTGGAGCAAACACTGCACATAGAAATCTTGGCTTTCTGGCTCGAAGACTTCGGCAAAAGTAGCCACCAGCGCCCCGTCCAAAAAGGCCAATTTTCGGGATCCCGGTTGAGATTTTTGAATGTATTCTACAAGTCTCTCGATTTCCATTTGAAAGCGGCGCATGTTAACCATTCGCTCTTTCGGTTCGCCGCTGCTGTCGGATCCCAGGTCCCTTGGAGTCAATACATCCACTTGGATGTCTTTTTCGTACAAGCCTGTTGCACAATGATGGTTTTCATACCAGCCAATTTGCACCAGCGCCACCGGTATTGACAGATCTTTGCTGGGATAAATCTGGGATCCATCTACGGCAAAGGTAGGAATATTTTCAATGACCGACTTCGCCCAATCGCGGCTTTCTTCGTAATTGGCCCATTCCTGCTCAAAAGGGATCCTCCAATTGGAGTAGCGATCCCACTCTGCAGTAGGCAAAGCGCCTGGGAAAGGGAATGGAGCTGTTTTTTCGGCAATCTCTAGGCTCGACCACTGGCACAAGCTTTCCATGGCCTGCTTATAGTATTCTCTACGCTCCGACAGCCTTTGATCAAAAGTGGCAAAGGCCTCCCGCTTCTGCTGCAGCACCGCCAGGATCCGGTCGGCTCTAAACACCATAGGCGGGATCCCTCCTCACCCAACTGGAGCGCCTTTCCACCCGAATAACATTTTCCGTCATTTGCTCAAAGGTATCGTCGTGGCTGATAACAAATAGCTGCTCAAAAGATCGCAGGTTGGTGATGGCCTCTGCCAGCCGCTGTCGCCGTTGGGCATCCATATTGGTGGTGGGCTCATCGAAAAAGGCAATATTTAGTTGTCCCAACACCTTGAGTAAAGCCAAGCGCACTGCCAAGGCCGCCGACATTTGCTCTCCCCCGGAAAGGCTGGCAAACCGCCGTTTAGGGCTGCCGGCTTCTTGAACGCGGATCTCATAATCGGCTTCCCAGGTCAGGGTGACGTTGGGACGGTTGAGAATTTCTCGGAAGAGGTGATCGGCAGTATGGTTGATCTGCTGCAGGTAGTATTGGGTAATTTGAGGGCCGGCTTTTCTATAGGTATCTCGGCTAAACTTGATAAAGCGGTGTAGGCGTTCTTTCTCAGTTTTTTCTGCCTCGACTTGCTTTAAGCTGGCCTTGGTCTGTTCCAATTGCCGCAACTTTTCCTCAATTTTGCTCAGTTGAGGAGCTAGGCTCTCCAGTCGGGCCTGGGCTTCGGCTTTTTGAATTTCGGTGGCCTGCAGAAGGGATCGAAGATGCTCATGCTCCTGCGGTCGATACAGAGCAGCTAAGGGATCCCGTGCTGCGCGAAGTTGGGAAAGCTGAGTTTGCAGTTGCTGCCGCTGGGCGTTTAGCTCGGCCAGTTCCTGTTCCCGTTGGGGAAGCAATTGGGCAATGGGTTCTGCCTGCAGATAGCGCTCGTGATCTAAACGGTATCGTTCGCGTTCTTCCTGCAGGGATTCCAGCTCTCGATCCAGATGCTCCGTTTGGCATAGGGCCTCCTCGATAGGGTTGAGTGCGGCCTGTAAATCCTGAAGCTGCTGCAGGCAGTCGGCCTGCATTTGTAAATACTGCTTTTCCTGTTTTAGCTCTGCTTTGAGCCGTTCGGCTTGACTTCTGGGATCCCCCAGAGATTTTAAGGTTTTGGCGGCTTTTTCAATTTGGGCTTGCAGGTCATCTTTGGATCCCTCTGTTTGTTCCCAGCGGTCGATCTGGGCTTGTTTTTCTTGCTTGGCTTTTTGGATTTGATCTAGGGCCAACTGGGCCGCTTGGAGTTCATCTTGCCGTCGGGGCAAACTTTGGGCAAGAGGCTGCATGCGGATAAAGGTCTCGTAGTTGTTGCGGTGCCGGCCTTGTTCTTCCCGCAAAGCTGCAATTCTTTCATCCAGATCTGAAAGCGGTTGCAGCTGCTCTTCTAGGGCTTGTATCTGCTGTTGGAGTTGCTGAACATGGGCCGCTATTTGTTGATATTCTTGCTCAACCCTAGACTTGCGGCTGAGATCTCTTTCCAAGCGCTGGATTTGCCCTCTGGGATCCCCCAGTTCTTGCAGCGCCTGGCCAATTTCCTGTTGTTGCCGAAGGAAGGTGGGCTCAGCCTCAAGATCCCAGTGAAGATCATCAATTCTGCTTTGTCGTTCGGCTTGCAACTGCAGCAGTTGCTGAATTTGGGCTTGTAAATCGGGTATTTGTGCGGTTAGGCCGAGCAAGGGTTGCAAAGTCCTGAGTTGTTTTTGGATGTTGGACAACTGCTGACGAAGTTGGGGCTCGGAAGTTTGGGGAGCCAGATCCTGCAAAATCTGATGGATGGACTGGAGCAACTGTTGGCTGAGTGCTGAAGATTGGGCAAGCACCTCCCGGATCCGCTGCCACAGAGGTTGAAGCTGGGGATAGTTGGGTTGCTGGGCTTCCAACTCGCTCAGAAGCTGTCGGGTGCTGTGATGGTGTTGGGCCAACTGCTCCGAGCCCTGCTCAAAAAGGGCTTGTAGCTCCTGTTGAAATTGACGAGCTGCGGCAATGCGGCTGAGCTGAGTTTGCAATCGCTCCTGTTGAGTTTCGAGTGCAGGAATGGCGGCTACCCGCTCCAAATCCGCCTGCCGTTGTCTCAGTTGGAGCTGCAGTTGTTGCAATTGGACTTGGCCTTGTTCCTGCTCTGTTTCCCGTTGTTTGAGCTCAAGACGCAGGGCCTGAAAGGAAGCTAACTTCTGGCCCAGTTGGGAGTGGCGCTGCTCTAAGAAAGCCTGCTGTTCACACAGGGGTTGCAGCTCAAGTTTTTCCGCCTCCATTTTTTGGAAGATCTGGAGTTGTTGCTGATATTCGGATCCCTGCAGCTCCAATCGATGCAGTTGATGTTGCAAAGTTTCCCGTTGAGCCAGTAAAGTTTGTCGGGTTCGCCGCAGCGCTTCCTGCTCTGCAATGAGGGTTTCCAACTGCAAATAGCGGTTGTAGGCTGATTGATGCTGCCGACATATGGCCTGGGCCTGTTCAGCTTCTTGCACTCGGCTTTGTAGCAGTTGACAGCGCTCGGCGTGGGCTGTCCATTCTGCCTGGATCTGTTCCCATTCGCGGTGCAGGTGTAGCAACGTGTTGAGCTGTTGAGTCCAATAGGTCTGCTGACGCTCTAGCTCCTCTTGGGCCTGAATTTGCGGGGTTAGCTCCTCTAGCTCCTGCTTCCAGCGCTGCTGTTGGCTTAACTTTTCTTGAAGTCTTGCCAATTGGTTTTCGATATGCTGCTTTTGCGAGAGCAAAGCATCCCGCTGTTTCAGCCACTCCAAGCGTTGCTGTTGCTGTTTTTCCAGCTCCCGCAAGCGAGCTTCTGTGGCCAAAAAATGCTGAGATCCCTCCCAGTATTGCTGTTGCTGCGCTTGAGCTTGCCTGGCCTCTGCCCATAACTTTTCTGCCTGCTCAAGAGATACCTGAAGCAGGGATCCCTTTTGCTCCAGTTGGGCAATCTGGTGATCTAAAGTTTGGATTTGCTCAAGCCATTTCTCCAGTCGCTCGATCTCAAGCTTAACCTGATCCAGAGTGTGGATCGATTGACTCAAGCGCTCTTGCCAATAACTCAGTTCTTGTTGGATTTTCTGCCGCTCCGCTTGCAGCGGATCCCACTCCTGTAGCTGTTGATGGAGCAATTCAATTTGATGATGAATGGCCTGAATCTGCGCCTCGCTGTATTTTTCGACCGCCAACAGGTCTTTGGCTACCTGCTGGTACTCTTCCACCTTTAAGATGCGATCGAAAACTTCTTTGCGATCTCGACCGGTTTTGAGAAAGTCTGCCGTGAAAGTCCCTTGGGGCACCCCAATCGTTGTGGCAAAGAGCCGCGCCAGGTCGGTACCGGCAGGTACGCCCAAATGTTGCCTCAGCCACGGCAGCACATCGGACTTGCGCTCATACTCTAGGCGCTGCTTCAGCTGGGGATCAAAGAGACGATATCCCTGCGTGACGCTGCGGCGAACATCGTAGGTGCGCTGATCCCATTGGGAGATAAATTGCACAGTCACCACTGCGTCGTTGGCCCCGGAGCGAATGATTTCTTCTTGGCTGTAGGGGCAGTAGTCGAACAAAACCCAGGCAATGGCTTCCAAAATGCTGGTCTTGCCCGCTCCGTTTTCTCCGCAAATGGCGTTAATACCTGGCTCAAACGTGAAGACGGCATCCTCATGAGATTTGAAGTTTTGTAAAGCGAGAGAGAGGATCCGCATAATCAGTCTTCTGCTCCCCATTCGCGACAGCGATGCGGAGCATCAAAAGCTCCCCTTAGGTGAGCATACACTTCAGATTCTCCTTGCCCATCCAAAACCTTTTCTTTAAGATCCAGAAGCAGCCGCGCTAGCTCTTCACTGCGTTTGCGGTAGTGGGCATGGCTGCTCAGCAGATCCCTGTAGATTTTCTCTTCGATTTGTAGCCTCTGCCCCTCTTCTTCCAAGGAAAGGGCAGCCGACCCGAGCTCTAAAGTATTGGCCTCAAAACGAAACAGAACCAGCAAGGCGCCGGTAAGCTGCTGAATTTGACACTGTAGGGCGCGGCTATCCAGCTCATGCTTGGCGAACCCCACCTGTCCCACCAGCCGCAACTCCACCATCGGCTCCATCTCACTTTCCTGAAAACGGGATCCCTTAGCCAAGGCAATGGCTGCTGCGGCAATCTGTTCGGGGGTTTCTCTGCCCTTGGCCTCCAGATAGAGCCGGCGGCGGGGCCGCTGATGGTAATCCTGCACCAACTCCGCTTGGGGTGGGCCATCTCCCCAGCGGACGCGATAGGCCCCCCGTTGGAAGTCCCATTCGGCAGTGCTGTTGGCCTCCAGGGATCCCGGGTTGAAGATCCACCCCCCCTCGGAATAGCTTTTGTGAATGTGTCCCAAGGCCAGGTAGCCCACTCCCGCCTCCCGCAAGGGCAACAGATCCCGGTAGCGCAAAGCGCCTTGGTAACGGGCAATTTGGCCTTCTAGACCGTGGTGGAACATCAACACCACCCGTTCTGGGCCGGGGGGCAACCGTCGAATGGCCGCCGCCAACTGCTCAATCGACCGAGGGGCTGCCGATCCGTACCACTGGGATCCAATCACCCGCACCCCACAGGGCAGGTCTAGGTAGCCTCCCCGCCGGCCTGACCAGGGACGCAGCTCCAGTCCTTCTTCCCCTTCCTCAGGCTCCAGCAATATCAGCTCCCCGTGATCGGCCAAGTACCTCAGCCAACTGGTTTTCACGCCATAGGGGCGATTGTCGTGGTTGCCCTCAATGGCCAACACCGGGATCCCGGCCTGTTGCAGCTCCCGCAAGACGATCTGGGCTTGGTTGAGAACGCCGGGCTGAATCTGCCGATGCTCGAACAGATCCCCGGCAATGAGCACAAAGTCCACCGGATCTTGGATGGCATAGCGCCGGACAACATCCCGAAAAGCCAAAAAGAAATCCTTGCTCCGCTCCGGGCTGTCGTAGCGGTCATAGCCCAGATGCACATCGGCCAGGTGTAAAAATGTGCAGGTTGAGCAGGCCATCCCCAGAGCACCTCGGCAAATTGTCCACAGTTTAGCAAACCCATCTTGTTCCCTACCCAAGATATAGGGATCCCTTCCTCTCGATTATCGGGTTCGCCCCGGCTATCTCCACTAGGGGTAGGTGCCGGCTGAGGATCTGAAATGGGCAGCTGCCCTGCCATCCAGAACGGCGAGAGTTCCCTAAGTGGAATTGATCAAATCCGCAATATTGTGCTTCATCTTGTTGCAAATGTTATCGAGGGGCAGATCATTGGGATCCCGGCCGAAGGGGTTTTCAATTTCGATGCCGATCTCTTCAACGCCAAACAACATAAAGCTCAGCCATCCCACAATGGGGCTGGTCATCCAACCCAAGCCCTCCACCATTTGAAACGGTAAAGACAAACAGTAAAGCAACAGCAACTGCTTCAAGTGCAGGGCATAAGCCATGGGCATTGGGGTCATGAGAATGCGCTCACAGGCCCCCAGCGCATCCACCATGCTGTTGAGCCGCTCCACCATGATCGTGAGCTGGTAGACCTCAACGCGGCCCTTTTGGTATTGGCGCTGCAGATAATCTCCAATCCAAAAGGCAATTTGCAAAGGGGGATGGTTGAGGCTTTGGAGACGTTGCAACTGCTCCGGGCTGAGCAGGGGCCGAATCTCATCCAGCAGAGGTTCCTGGCGCAGGTGCTGCTTCATGGCCATGGCAAAGGCGGGCAATAGATATAGAGTTTGGATCTTCTCTTCCCGGTCGTCGGGTTGCTTTTCTTCAATGGCTACCCAAATCAGGCGGGCCAAATTGCGCACGTCATTCACCACGGCTCCCCAAGCTTTCCGCCCCTCCCAAAACCGTTCGTAGGCGGTGTTTGTCCGAAACACCAGCATCAAACCCAAAACGATGTTGGGCACAAACGCCACCAAGGACGACAGCGCCAGGGGCAGCCCCAGCTTATACAGAACCGAAACCAGCACCCCGGCCAAGCCGCAGATAAAGGCGCGGGGAAGCACTGCCGGTACAACCGATCCTTGCAACTGCAGGGCCAGGCGAAACCAACGCAGCCCCTCTCCTGCAAGATACTTGCGAAGAACCATAGTGCAGCGTCGGCAAGCTTGCCCTCTAATCCTACAGCCTGCCGCCCAAGAGGGGATCCCTTGCCCGACTATCCTGAAAAGCGACGAGGGTAGCCTGTTAGAGATTTTTCAGTTCGAGATTCTGTAAACGTCAAGAGGTGCCCAGGCAAACTTCACGAACAACTTCCAAAACCCCAAGTTACTGTGGTAGACTCTCCGCCAGGCAACGAATTCAACGCCGTTCTGCGACGCCCCAACATGGCTGGAGTCCTCAAGCTCGACATTCAGGAATCGGCTGAAGAGCTCAAATCTCTACTTGGCAAGCAGTCCACACCGACCGGCAAGGAGCGGGTTCAAGCTCTTTACCTGCTCAAGATTGGGAAAGTCAAGACGATGACAGGCTTGGCTGAAATTCTGGGGCGGGACATCTCAACGATTTTTCGATGGTTTCAACGCTACAAGGCCAAGGGGCTAGAGGGCATGTTGACGGTGCCCCGCAACCAAGGGCGCAAACCCCTCATCCCCAAGCCGGTTTTGGAAATCCTCAAGCAGGAGCTGCATCAGCCTGGCCGATTCCGTACCTACAGCGACATTCGCGAATGGCTGCGGGAAACGCACGGTGTGGATGCCTCCTATAAGGTCGTTCACGAAACGGTTCGCTACCGTCTTAAGGTGCGCTTGCGGGGATCCCATGCTAAGCGGCGCAAGAGCGGGGGACAAACTCCCCAGCCATCCCCCCATCTCTCTTGATCTCTTGATCAGGGCTGGGCAGCAGGGATCCAGAAACTGCTCTGCAGCAGAGGCGGGCCTGTGGGGGATTCGCTCCCTCCTGCCGGTTCGAGGGTGATGAGGAGGCGGGTCGGCTGCTCAGAATGGAGGGGTTGACTGAGCCATTGCAGGGATCCTTCCGCGTTGACGGCAAAAGTGCCGGCGTTTTCCAGCAGTCGTCCCCCTCCCTGGATCTCCGACTCCAGCCACAGTTGATAGGTGCTCCCTGGGGGGGCGGGAGCCATCTCCGAGGCCAAGAGCAGCACCTGCTTGGCATGGGGCGACCAGAGGGCTTGCACCAACAGGGGAGTGCTGAAGCTGGGATCCCGCAGCAGGGTTCGCTGCACCTGCGGTTGTCGTTGCCACTCTTGGTAGAGCCGTTGAACTGCCACCGACTCTCCCTCGATGGGGGATCCCCACTGCCAGCGCAGCCGCCAGTAGGCCGCTGTTATGGCCAGCGCGTAGATCCCCAATACCGCCAGGCTGCCCCAGAGAAGACGTTGCGGCCACAGGGGAGCCGAAGTTTGAATGGAGAGGGGGGCAGGTAGCCAAGCCCAACGCCGCAGCCGTTCCCTAGCCTGAAAGGCTGTCAACTCGTAGAGCCACAGAGCCACTGAGCGATCCCGCTGCAGGTCAAAGGCATTGGCGTGTTTCCAGCAGAACTCGAACACCTGCCGCACCACCTCTTCCGCCTGGTGAGGTTGCTTGAGAATGGCCAAGGCAATATCCAGCAGGCGCTTCCGATAGCGATCCTTGAGCAAAAAGTGGCTGCGGCGATCCCGCAGTTGGATCTGGCGCATTAACTGGAAATCGGTCAGCTCAGCCATACACCTCTGGGGCATCCGATGAGCCTATCCGGGCTGATTTTGGCTCAGCCGGTAGCACTAGGCTGGGGAACTTTCCAGAACTATACACTAGCCCTGGAGCCGGCTCCCTTGCGAGCTGACTTCACCTCCCATCCAAAGCTGGCTTGGATCCCCCCTCTCAACAGTTCCGGCAGCAGGCCCCTTGCAGGAGTTGGGATCCCACCCCTCTCCGCGACCCTCAGGCGGCATCCTTCTCCACCACCTTCTCCACCTTTTCCGTGCCGGCAGGCTCGTCATCGCTGCTGGGGTTGTTCATCTCTTGTTTGAAACTCCGCAACGCTTTGCCAAAGGCGCTGCCCAACTCCGGTAGCTTCTTGGGGCCAAACACGACCACCGCGATCACCCCAATCACGGCCAGCTCTGGCAGGCCCATGCCGAAGATGCTCACGGCCAGGATAGGTTCGCTCGGCAGCAGAATAGTCATAAGTCCCCAAAACCTGAAAAGTAGAACAGACGGATCAACCCAGCTTGCAAGGGATCCATCCGTCCCACTCTAACAAGTTCTTCTCCCATGCAGAAAGGGATCCTTTGGCAAGGACTTCTCCCATCCTGCCCCCGGCCTACTCAAGACATAGGATGGTGCTATCCCTTGCCCGATGTTTTTGTTCAGAACAAGCCATGCCTGTCTCCTACGATATTGTGGTCATTGGCGCTGGTGCGGCGGGTCTGGTGGTGGCCAGCGCTGCGGCCCAACTGAAGGCCAAGGTGCTGCTGGTGGAAGGCAGCGACCGCTTGGGCGGCGATTGCCTCTGGTATGGCTGTGTGCCCAGCAAAGCCCTTCTTCACGTGGCCCATACCGTCCATCGGATTCGCCAGGCCATGGCTGCCGGTTGGGTAACTCTCCCTGGCCCAGCAGGGATCGCGGTGGATTACCTCAAGGTGTACGAACACATTCGCTCTGCCCAGAGCTACATCGCCAACCACGCCGATTCGCCGGATCGCTTCCGCCAACTGGGGGTGGAACTGGTGTTTGCCAAGGGCCACTTTGTGGATGGGCGCACCTTTGAGGTGGCAGGACGGCAGGTACAGGCGCGGGCTTTTGTCATCGCCACCGGATCCCGTCCTTGGGTTCCCCCCTTGCCGGGCTTGGCCGAGGCGGGCTATCTGACCAACGAATCGATCTTTGACTTGACCCGTTTGCCCAAATCGGTGGCGGTGATAGGGGCGGGGCCGGTAGGCTGCGAGTTGAGCCAAGCTCTGGCCCGTCTGGGATCCGAGGTGACCCTCATTGCCAGCCGCGAGCGCATCTTGCCCAAGGAGGATCCCGAAGCCGCCCAGGTGGTGCAGCAACAGTTGACCCAAGATGGGATCCGCATCCTCACCCGGGTACGCGCCACAGCAGTTGGCCAAGAGCAAGGGGCAAAGCTGCTTTCCCTAAAGGCCAACCCTGGAGCAGGCACCGCCGCTGCAGGTGATCAAGTGATCCGTGCAGAAGAGATTTTGGTGGCCGCCGGTCGGATCCCGAACGTGGAAGGGCTGGGTCTAGAAGCCGCCGGCGTGCAGTACACCCCCCAAGGGATCCAGGTAAATGCCAAGCTGCAAACCCGCAATCCCCGCATCTACGCCTGTGGGGATGTCATCGGCGGGCCGCAATTTACCCATGTGGCGGCCTACGAAGGGGCAGTGGCCCTGGTCAATGCCCTGTTTTTCCCCCTCAGCCAAGCGCGTTATCGTGTCATTCCTTGGGCCATCTTCACCGAGCCGGAGCTGGCCCGTGTGGGCCTCACCGAAAGCGAAGCCCGGCAGCAATACGGCAAGGATGTGGTGGTGCTCAAACAGGAGTTTGCCGATGTGGATCGGGCCCAGGCAGAAGCCGCCCCCCTGGGCTTTGCCAAATTGATCTGTCGACGCAACGGCCAGATTTTGGGGGCGCACCTGGTGGGATCCCAGGCGGGAGAGCTGATTCATGAAGTGGTTTTGGCCATGAGCCGGCGGCTGCCCGTCTCTGCCCTGACCGGGATCCACATCTACCCCACCCGCTCGGAGGTGAACGCCAAGGCGGCCCTGCAGCACCGCAGGCAACAATTGGCCACCAACCCCCGCCTGCAGAACTTCTTGCAGGGATTCTTTGCCTGGAGGCGGGCCTGGAGCTGACAGCGCAAACTGGGGGTCAGCCACCGCTAGACTAGAATGGTCATTTACTGAGGGTTCCCGATGGGCTTTCTCCTGTCTGCCGAACAAGTGGGTCAGTTTGTTTCCAACCAATGGCAGGATCCCTATGCCGTTTTGGGCCCCCAGCAGATAGAAGAGGCCGGGAAATCCTTTGGGTTGGTGCGCGCCCTTGTGCCCAATGCTCGGCAGGTTTGGCTGGTGGAACGCGCCACTGGACAGGCTTACCCGATGCAGCCGCTGCACCCGGAAACGCTATTCGAGCTGCGCTTTGAGCCGGGAACCCCTCTGCCGGACTATTTTTTGCGGGCCCAACGGGTCTGGGATCCCCAAGGGGAACACTTGGAAGAATGGGAGGATCCCTACCGCTTTCCCTTGGAGAAGGTCAACCACATTGGCGAGCTGGATCGCTACTTGTTCAACGAGGGGAATCACCACCGCATTTACGACAAGCTGGGCGCTCATCCCATCACGGTGGATGGGGTGAAGGGGGTGCATTTCGCCGTCTGGGCTCCCAACGCCCGCAACGTCAGCGTTATCGGCGATTTTAACCACTGGGACGGGCGTCAACACCAGATGAAGCGGCTGGGCGAAAGCGGCATCTGGGCGGTGTTCATCCCCGGCATAGGGCCAGGCGCCATCTACAAGTACGAGGTGAAAACTTCCTGGGGGGATATCTACGAAAAATCGGATCCCTATGGCTTTCAACAGGAGGTGCGCCCCAAAACCGGCTCCATCGTAGCCGACCTCAACACCTACACCTGGCACGACCAAGCCTGGCTGGAAAAACGCGCCGCCACCGATCCCCTGCGCTCGCCGATTTCGGTTTATGAGGTGCATCTGGGATCCTGGATGCACGCCTCGGCTGAAGATCCACCTGCCGAAGGGCAAAGTGTGCTGGTGGACCAAAAGCCCAATACTCGCTTCCTCACCTACCGCGAGCTGGCGGACAAGCTAATCCCCTATGTGAAGGAGCTGGGCTTTACCCACATCGAGCTGTTGCCGGTGGCAGAACACCCCTTCGATGGCTCTTGGGGCTATCAGGTGATCGGCTACTATGCCGTAACATCCCGCTATGGATCCCCGCAAGACTTTATGTATTTTGTCGATCGGGCTCACCAAGCCGGGATCGGCGTGATTGTCGATTGGGTGCCTGGGCATTTCCCCAAAGATGGGCATGGGCTGGCTTTTTTCGACGGTACTCACCTGTACGAGTACGCCGACCCTCGCAAAGGCGAGCACAAAGGTTGGGGCACTTTGGTCTTTAATTATGGCCGCAACGAGGTGCGCAATTATCTGGTGGCCAATGCCCTTTTTTGGTTCGAGAAATACCACATCGATGGGATCCGGGTGGACGCGGTGGCCTCGATGCTTTATCTGGATTATGACCGCAAAGAGTGGATCCCCAATCCCTACGGCGGGCGGGAACACCTCGAAGCCATCGACTTTTTCCGGCAGCTCAATACCCTCATTTTCAAATACAACCCCGGTGCGCTTTCCATTGCCGAAGAATCTACTGCTTGGCCGATGGTAACTTGGCCAACCCATGTGGGTGGGCTGGGCTTCAACTTGAAGTGGAACATGGGTTGGATGCACGACATGTTGGATTATTTCCACATGGATCCCTGGTTCCGCCAGTTCCATCCCCATTTGGTCACCTTCAGCCTCATGTATGCCTTCAGCGAAAATTACATGCTGGCCTTTTCTCATGATGAGGTGGTGCATGGCAAGAGCCACATGTTGGGCAAAATGCCGGGGGATCATTGGCATAAGTTCGCCAGTCTGCGGGCTTTGTATGGCTACATGTTCACCCACCCTGGCAAGAAAACCTTGTTCATGAGCATGGAGTTTGGCCAGTGGAATGAGTGGAACGTTTGGGCAGATCTGGACTGGGGGCTGCTGCAGTATGAACCCCACGCCAAGTTGCGCCACTACGTGGCCAGCCTGAATCACCTGTTGCGCTCTGAGCCTGCCCTGTATACCCAAGACACCAAGCCAGAAGGGTTCCGCTGGATTGACTGCAGCGACCATCGCGGCATTGTTTCCTTCATCCGCTATGGGGAGGATCCCAGTGAGTGGGTGGTGGTGGTTTGTAACTTCACGCCGGTGGTCTGGCCCAATTACCGCATTGGGGTACCGGAACGAGGTTTTTATCGAGAGCTGCTCAACAGCGATGCTGTGGAGTTTTGGGGCAGCGGGGTAGGCAATTTGGGGGGCAAGTGGACAGACGACTGGGCCTACCACAACTTGCCCTACTCCCTCGAGCTCTGCCTGCCGCAACTTTCTACCTTGGTGCTGAAATGGCAGCCGCCGCAGCCGGTCGAGTCCCAGAATTGACACCCTGCTGGCTTCCTTCCGCCGCACTGGGAGGACGGGTCTGGAGACTTCGTTTTTTGGCCATTTGTAGTCCTTTCAAGCTGGATTGAGACAATCCCCAAGCGCTCCATACCGCTTCCGAGATCACCCCCAGTCCTCTTCCCAGAGGGAGAGGGGAGTTGGGAAGCAATGGGATGGAAATGTTTCATTTCGTTTCATTCTTATTTAAAATGACTGTGGGCGTGGGTGCAGTGTTCTAGTTTGAATCGAAATGACCATAAGGCAGACATAACTGAGTGCTACGGGCAGGTTTTTTCTGAGAGGATTTCAGCAATGGCCGCAGCCACCCGCTCTTGTTGACAGGTGGTCAAC
>NZ_JANSIF010000055.1:0-24492 GCF_047461935.1 Synechococcus sp. R55.4
TTGTACTTCATCAAAGCGCATTCCTCCCGGCAGTGACCCTACGGGTACAGTGCGGGGCTCCTGCGATTTCTAGCTGAAGAAGGGATCCCCGATGGCCACTGCCGCTTGCGGGGACGGATTTGCGACACTGCTTATCTAGGGGCTTTCATTCGCTATCAGGTATGGGTGTCGGGCTGTGAGGTGAAACTTTTGGCTGTGCAACCCAACCCCGGCCTGAATTCGCGGCAGCTACCGGAAGGGACGGAGGTGACTTTAAGTTGGGATCCCAGCCGGATGCACCGCATCCCCGAATAGGGCTCTCAATCCCGATCTCCTCTGGAGCTTGTCTATCCGGCGTCGGCGCTATCTTGCAGGCAGTTGACACTCCCGCCGACTGAAGTCGAGGGATTCTTACGTAGCCCAGAAACGGGCTCGCAACGGCGTTGTCAAAGGGAGAAAAACGGGCCATGATGCGCATTTCCATCCAGCCGGAGAGCGGGATCCCTGGCTCCGTACAGCTTTTTAATTTGCTCTGCTTCGCCATCGCCTGCGGGCAATTTCCTCCCGGCTACCGCCTGCCCAGCACCCGTCAATTGGCTATGCAAACAGGCCTGCACCGCAATACCATCCACAAGGTTTACCACCAACTCGAGGCTATGGGCCTGGTGGAAACCCGCGCTGGATCTGGCATTTACGTGAGCCGCTCCGCCCGCCAGGTGGTTAACTACTCTCGCGGCCTGGGGGAAAACCTGGATCGATCCCGACAGGTCCTGGAGCAGGTGCGCCAGGGCATCGACCAGCTGCTGCAGCAGGGGTTTTCTTTGGAGCAGGTGCGGGATCTGCTGCTGGCGGAGATCGATTGGCGATTGCGCTGCAGTGCCCAAGTGCTGGTGTGTGTGCCCAACCGGGATTTGGGTACAGGACAACTGATGGCCCAGCAAATCCAGCAGACTTTGGGCATCCGGGTCCAGTTGGTGCCCCTGGAGGAGCTGGCCACCGTTCTGGATCAGATCCATTCCGGCACTGTGGTGACGCTCCGCTATTTTCTCAGCGCCGTCGAGGCCATTGCCCAACCCCGGGGGGCCCGTGTTCTGACAGTGGAGGTGTCCGACTACGCCCGCGAAATTGCCCTGATCCGCCAATTGCCTTCCTACGCCTGTCTGGGGCTGGTGAGCATCAGCACTGCCCTGCTGGAGGTTGCCGAGGTGATCGTCCACAGTTTGCGGGGAGACCTGCTGGTGCTGACGGCAGTGATCTCGGATACGGAACGGGTGGGATCCCTAATCCGCCGCGCCCATACGCTGATTTGCGATGAGGCCAGCTACCCCACCCTGCGGGTCTTGGTGCGCCAAGCCCGAGCCGATCTAATCCGCACACCCAACTTGGTCTGTGCCACCCCCCACATCGGAGAAGCAGCCATGGCCGAGCTGCGACGGGAACTGGGTGGGATCCCTGGAGCCGGAGGGGATAGAGAGGCGGGCGGCAGCGGTTTGCAGAGTAAAGAAACGCATTAAGCCTTGTTGCAGGTGAGCCATTTTGCGGATGACAGGCTGCCCAAGATCGTGCTTAAGTGAAAATACGGTAAAAGCTCTCTCATTTTGATTTATCGCTGATCAGTCTTTACACGCATGGTGATCCTCGACTACGCCTCCGCCGATCATGACCATGTGGCGGTTACACGGGAAGGTTTCTGGGAGGCCATCCGCTTCCAAGACCATTTTTACGTCTTCAACCGGGGCTTTTCTCAGCTGCAAGAGGCCATCGCCAGTTGCCGCTACGACATGGATCACGGATCCCTGATCAGCCTGGTGGTGGTGCGCCCTCAGGGCTATGAAGTGTGGTCGCAGGTGGGATCCGACATTCCCGTCTTGCCGAAGCAACTCTTGAGCCCCACAGCCAGGGACTCCGTCTCGCCGGCGCGCCAGTGCTCCGCACCCCTGTCACCAGCGCGGAAGCGTCGCATAGCAATGACGGCTCCATCGGGGCCCGAACGTCCTTTCTGGTCTTTCTGGGGCTGGGGATCCAAGGCTTATGTAGTGGACGGCGAGCCGGCTGCACCCCAGCCTTTGTTTTACCGCAGCCCTCGGCCCTACAACGCGCTACAGGCTTGAGCCGGAATCGGTTGCGCCAGCGTCGTGCAGCAACAGTTTCAGGGAACAGGACGGCTCCACATGCAAATTGAGATCCGGCTCTTCCACCAGCAGGGGCACGCGCTCGGCCACTTCCAGGCCAAATCCTTTCAAGCCGCTGATGTGGCGAGAGGTGTTGCTGATCAGGCGCATTTTGCGCACCCCTACATCCCGTAGGATCTGGGCGCCGATGCCGTAATCGCGCAAGTCCATCGCCACCGGTGGCGCGGTTTCAGAAAGTCCCAGATCTTGCCGGGCGTAGGACTTGATTTGCTCGATGAGACTCAGCTCCTGCTCTTGCCGGCGCAGGTACACCAGCACCCCCTTGCCTTGGTGGTCGATCATTTTCAGGGCGGCGGTCAATTGGCGGCGACAATCGCAGCGCAGGGATCCCAGCGCATCCCCTAGGGGACACTCCACATGGACGCGCACCAGGACGGGCTCAGCGGCAAATTGGGTCGGATCCCCTTTCACCAGGGCCAGGTGCTCGACTTGGTTGAGGCTATCGCGGTAGCCGTAAACCCGAAACTGGCCAAACTCCGTTGGCAGGGTGGCGGCAGCCTCTCGGTGAACCAGTTGTTCGGTGCGCAAGCGGTACTCGATGAGGTGGGCGATGGTGATGATCTTCAAATCGTGCTGACGGGCATATTCGATCAACTGGGGCAGGCGGGCCATGGAGCCATCCGGGTTTTGGATCTCGCAAATCACCCCTGCCGGATACAGCCCGGCCAACATCGCCAGATCCACCGCTGCTTCCGTATGGCCAGCCCGTTTGAGTACTCCGCCCTCCCGTGCCCGCAGCGGAAAGACATGCCCAGGCCGGCGCAGATCTTCCGGTCGCGTGTGCGGGTGAATGGCCGCCTGAATGGTGCGAGAGCGATCGGCGGCGGAAATGCCGGTGGAAACTCCAGCCTCTGGCCCAGCATCAATGCTGACGGTGAAGGCAGTTTGGTTGCTGTCGGTGTTCTGCCCCACCATCAGCGGGATCTTCAGCTCATCGAGGCGGGATCCCTGCATGGCCAGGCAGATAAGGCCCCGCCCGTAGGTGGCCATGAAGTTGATAGCTTGGGGCGTGGCAAACTGGGCAGCACAGACCAGATCCCCTTCGTTTTCTCGGTTTTCGTCATCGACCACGATGACCATGCGACCACACTTGAGGTCTTCGAGGGCTTCGGGGATGGAGTGGAAGATCGTTTCTGTCTCGGCCTGCGGGATGGCACTCATGGAAAAGGGGACGCAAAAAGGGAAAACCTGGCACAGCCGGCTCTGGGCACCGGATCTGCCGGATCTATGCTAGAGCAAACCGGGCGACAGGTAGGGATCCCAAGACAGAGTCAGTACTTGGGAATCGAGGGATCGTAAGCCTCTGCCCAGGCGAGGATCCCCCCGCGCAGGTTTTTTCCTTGGATCCCAGCAGCTTGCAGGATCTTCAGGGCTTTGGCCGAGCGTGCCCCACTCTTGCAGTGGACGATCAGCTCTGAGCCGTTAAGGAGGCGACGCACCTGCTCCACCCCGTCGCCGTTTTCAATTTGGGGCAGGGGGATCAGGTGAGCACCAGGGATCCGGCCTATCTCCCACTCATTTGGGTTGCGCACATCGACCAACACAAAGTCTTGGTGAGCATCCATCCGCGCTTTCAGCTCGGCCACAGTGATCTCGGGGATCTCTGTCTGGCCAGCTTGTTCTGTGGCTTGGGCTGGCGGGATCCCGCAGAACTGCTCATAGTCGATAAGCTGGGTGATGGGAGGAGTGGCGGGGTTTTTGCGCAGCTTCAGCTCCCGGAAGCTCATGTTCAGGGCATCGTAAAGCAGCAGCCGCCCACTTAGGGTTGTGCCCACGCCCAGCAGGATCTTCACGGTTTCGGTAGCTTGAATAACACCGATGATGCCGGGGAGGATCCCCAACACTCCCCCTTCGGCGCAGGAGGGCACCAGTCCTGGTGGGGGCGGCTCGGGGTAGAGATCCCGGTAGTTGGGCCCATCTTCGTAGTTGAAGACCGTCGCTTGTCCCTCGAAGCGGAAGATCGAGCCGTAGACATTGGGCTTGCCCGTCAACACACAGGCATCGTTCACCAGGTAACGGGTGGGGAAGTTATCGGTGCCATCCACAATCACGTCATAGTTGGCAAACAGCTCCAGTGCGTTGTGGGCCTTCAGGGCGGTGTTGTAAACATCCACTTGACAGTGGGGGTTGATCTCCAGGATGCGGTTCTTGGCCGATTCCACCTTCGGCTTGCCCACCCAGGAGGTGCCGTGGATCACCTGCCGCTGCAGGTTGGACACATCCACCACATCAAAATCGACAATGCCGATCCGCCCCACGCCGGCTGCCGCCAAGTACAGCAACAGGGGCGAGCCAAGGCCGCCTGTGCCGATGCACAGCACTTTGCCCGCTTTCAGCCGCTTCTGTCCTTCTAGGCCCACCTCGGGCAGGATCAAATGCCGAGAAAACCGCTCCATCTCCTCGCGGGAGAGGCTGACTTGGCTGGTGTCCAGGTTCAACATGCTCACAACCCTCCAGCAATAGCGGGAACGATGCTGATGACGGCTTGTTCTCCCACGGGGGTGTTGTTGCCTTGGGGCAACGTGCGCACATCCTCGTCGTTGAGGTAGACATTGACAAAATTGCGCAGCTTCCCATCCTCGGTGTAGAGGTGGCGCTTCAGCTCGCCATAGCGGGCGATGAGGTTGCCCATCACTTCGCCAACATTGCTGCCCTCGATCTCGACAGCTTCCAGGTTGTCGGTGTAGGGGCGCAGGGGAGAGGGGATCAGAACTTTGGTTGCCATGGGAGTTCGGGGAGAGATCTTGGGTATCTACTGGAGACTTTTGAGGATCCAGAGGATCTGGGCTGACCTATCCGTTTGTCGATCTTGTTGGGGCTGTCTACTGACTTTGAGGATTCAGCTATCTTACAGACAAGGTTCAGCACTAGACTACCGCTTTTTCCGGTGGTACCCATCCCAGCTTTCAAGGATCCCAACTGAACTTAGCCGTGAACTTCAGCCTCAAACAGCGGCAAAGCCCAAACGACTCTAGCTTGCCAAAGCCGGGAGCGGGGGGATGCGAATGTCTTCCAGCATCTGCATCGGCTCCCGTTGGGGCTGCTCCTGCTCATCCAAAACCCAGCTCACCACCTCTTCTGCCTTGCCCTCGCGCACACTGACGATCACACAGGAAAAGCCCCAGGGAAAAGCATGCTGCCGATCAAACTCGGAGGGAATGGCCGCATGGTTGGGATGGGAATGATAGGTGCCCAGGATCCCCAGCCCTTTGCGCACCGCGTGGTCGTTGGCCCGCTTGAAATCCGCCGGATCGATCAAAAAGCGGCGGCGGCTGGATTCCCCGTCTGCCAGAGGGTTTTCCGCTTGATCCCAGGTGTTGGTCACCGACCAAAGCTCGTGGATGATCTTGTCGGATCCCCGGATTTCCCCAATTAAAATGCCGCAGCCCTCGTGGGGAAAGGCTTGTTCGCCGTGCTGGCGGATGCTGTGAAGGTGGTCTGCCGAGAGGTAGAGGGCCATGAATCTCGCCTTTGCCGATGGAGTTACCGTTCTTTTATTCTGGCACAAGTTGGCCGGGGATCCCTCAACTTAGCTACAGCGGATGCCATTGGGGCGCAACGGGCAGGCCGTTCCGCAGAGGCCGCCGCTGCTGAAAATGTTCGGCCACCAGTGTGGCGCGGTCAGACCCGTCCATCGAGTGAACCCAGAGGTGGCTCTGGCTTTGGAGGGGTGACGGGGGCATAGTGGGGGCAACCCTGGCACGGCCCTTGGGGATGGACGGCACAGCGCAACCAAGCCGAGTGGGCACTGAAAACACAAGAGGGATCCCCCAGGGGTGGGCCAAATTCGCCGGCCCGTTGACGGCGCAGCAGCACCACCTGCCGTCGCCAATCTTGCAAAAATCGGCTGTAGGCGCGTTCCCGCCAGCGACGCTTGGCCGCATTTTCGAGGACGTGGGCGGTGAGGTTATCCAACATGGAACGATACCCAGGGAAGAGGCCAACAGGCTGGGAGTTGCGTTGGATGGCTGAGAACCTCAGGATGGCACACACTGGCGAGAAGAACCCAAGAATTGCAAACTCTCCTTGAGTTCAGTTTAAGTTTGTGGAGTTTCTTCCGATGGCTCTGGCTGCTGGTGGCGGGCCTGGGCCCGTTGCAGGGCTTCTCGCACCACAGCAAAGCCCGTTCCCCCGGCGCTGAGCCGCGTGGCCACCACCTGGCGGGGCTCAATGGCCGTCAAAATGTCCGCCTCAAAGGCCGGGTGGAAGGTTTTCCAGCGCTCCAAGGGCAGATCCCGCAGCAGGATCCCCTCTGCCAAACAAATGCGCACAATCTGCCCCACCAAATCATGGGCTGTGCGAAAGGGGATCCCTTTGCGCACCAAGTAGTCGGCCACATCGGTGGCGTTGGAGAAATCTTCCTGCACAGCAGCCGCCATGCGCTCAGGTTGAAATTGGATCCCTTCCCGCAGCAGAAGGGTCATCGCCTCTAGGCAGGCTTTCAGGGTATCGACCGTGTCGAATAGTCCCTCTTTGTCTTCTTGGAGATCTTTGTTGTAGGCCAGCGGCAGCCCCTTCAAGGTGACCAACAAAGCCTGGAGATGGCCAAACACCCGCCCCGCCTTGCCGCGCACCAACTCCGGCACATCGGGATTTTTCTTCTGGGGCATGAGGCTGGAGCCGGTGGCACAGGCATCGGTGAGGGTGACAAAGCCGAACTCCTGGGAAGCCCAGAGGATCATCTCTTCCGAGAGGCGGCTGAGATGCACCAAAATCAAGCTGGCGGCAGCGTGGAACTCCACCAGGTAGTCCCGGTCGCTGACGGCATCCAAGCTGTTGGCGCTGATCCGCTCAAATCCCAGCAGATGGGCGGTGAGCTGCCGATCGATGGGCAGAGAAGTGCCGGCCAAAGCCCCGGATCCGAGGGGGCAGACATTCACCTCTTCCCGCACCCGCCCCAGCCGTTGCCAGTCTCGCCAGAACATTTCTTCATAGGCCAAGAGGTGGTGGGCCAAGCTAATCGGCTGAGCCCGTTGCAGATGGGTGTAGCCGGGCAGGATTGTCTCCAGATGCTGCTCGGCCAAGTCCAACAAAACTCCGCGCAGCTCCCAGAGGGCTTGACGAAGGTGATCGATCTGATCTCGCAGATAGAGACGCAGATCGGTGGCCACTTGGTCATTGCGGGAGCGCCCGGTATGCAGTTTTTTTCCCACTTCCCCCACCAAAGCCACCAAACGACGCTCGACGGCGTAGTGGACATCCTCTGCCTCTGGATCGGGCCGGAAGGTGCCGGCAGCCGCTTCCTGTTGGATCTGCTCCAATCCCCACCGGATCTGGTCGGCCTCTTGCTGGGTCAGGATGCCACAAGCGGCCAACATCTGCACATGAGCCAGGGATCCGGCCACATCGTAGGGCAGCAGGCGGATGTCGAAGCCGATACTGGCGTTGAAGCGGGCAATGGCAGGATGCAGGGATCCCTCAAAGCGCTGGCTCCAGGGGCGAGGGGTGGAAGTTACCGTCGGCTCAGACATTGGCTGGGAACCGGAAGAATGGGGAGAAGGATTGACCACCGTAGGAAGACCCCACTGCAGTTGTGGAGAAAAAACACAGAAACCGACCGCCGACGGCCAAAACCCCGCCGGCCCAGGCCCAATGGATCCAGCTAGAGCAATGGTGACAAGGCCCTAGTGGGAGCTGGTGATGCTCTTGAGCATGTAGCCCACTACGATCCCTATCAAAAGCGCCCAAATTTGGCCCGATTCCACAAAGCCATTCCAACCCTTGCGGATATCGCCCAGCACATCCTGTCGGAACACCTGCCCGACAATCATTTCCGTCTGGAAAGCCGCGGGGGCCGGCAAGTAAACCGAGGCGGTTTCAGACCCAGAAGGAGAGAAGTTCATGGTTGTACCTCAGGTGTAGATAACACAGTGCAGCCAACCTGGTAGCTCCACCAGCTAGAGCGTACCGCTCTGAAAGACCTACGAAACGCCAACAAACACTTCCACTCGCACCGGCGGCGCGGAGTGCTCAGCGTCTGCCGCGCTTCTGCTTTCTTCCTGCCTTAACGAACTATGGCTGGCAGCAGAGATCACCCCCACTGCCCCGCCAGAGGGATCTCCACAGGCGTGACTTCCCCGCAAGCTGCAGGTAGCCGCTCCTTGCTCTCTGAGAGAGCCACACAGACTAAAGCTGGAGCAGGCTTTAGCCCATGCAGAACGCATGCCAGAACTAACCAACTAGCCTAGTAGTCCGGCAAAACCACGTCAACCAACCCACCGTTGCTGCCCAGCCCAGTAGCGTTGAGTAGCTTGCTTGAGCTATTGTGAGCGTTGCGGCCTGCTGTCATTAACCCTGAGTTTGAACTTTTTTAGCTAGGCTGGCTCGGAGTCGGGCAACACCTTCAACACCACCAGCGTTGTGTCGTCCACGGGCTCAGGCCGCAGGGAAATTTCATCCTGCAACAGGAGCTCTGGATCCGCAGGCAGCCATAGGGGAAGAGGATGGGATCCCCGACGGCCTCGGAAGGCATCCATCTGCTCAAACAAGCTCTCCAAAATGTCTTCGGGGGAGTCGTAGCGACGGGCAGCGTACTGGATGGCGTCCATCAGCCCAGAGGTTTCCAAGCGCTCGCCGCGGGTGTTGGCTGTCTCCGTGTAGCCATCGGTGTAGTACACCACCACATCCCCGGGTTGCAGTTGCACGCAGCTTTCCGAGTAGTGGCTGTTTTCTTCCAAGCCGATCAGCGCCCCCTCTGTGTCCAGGGGTTGAATTTCTCGGGTGCGGGCCTGCCACCACAGGGTGGGGTTGTGGGCCGCGTTGCTGAAGCAGAGGCGATGGGAGCGGGGATCGTACTCCGAATAAAACAGGCTGATGAAGCGATTGGAGTTTTCCAGGTCACTGTACATGGCCCGGTTCAGATGTTGCAGAACACGGGCCGGCGAATGGCGGTTGAGGGCCTCCGCCCGCACCATGGCGCGGGTCATGGTCATCAACAGGCCGGCGGGCACCCCTTTGCCCATCACATCCCCAATGACGATGGCCAAGCGAAAGCCTGCCGTTTCTTCAGATGAGTCGGATGTTTCCAGGCGTTCGCCGGGAATCTTGATGAAGTCATAGTAGTCGCCCCCCACTTTGCTGGCCACCCGGCAACGGGCTGCCAGGCGAATCCCCTTGACTTGAGGGCACTCCCGAGGTAGCAGTTGGGTCTGGATGTAAGAGCCAATCTCCATTTCTTTTTCCAGGGCCATCTTGCGGCGCAAGGCTGCCGTCAAGCGGTCATTTTCGATGGCCACCCCTGCCTGATCGGCGACCAAGCGCAACAGTTGTTGGCGACGTTCATCCCAGTGGTAGCCAGGCTGACGGCTGAAGACGTACAAGCGACCCTGGACAGAGTTGCGAATCAGCAGCGGCGTGCCGAAAAGGCGTACATCCGGCCCCAAGCTCTGGCGGAACCGTTCGTCCAAGAGGTGTTCAAGGGCAGGGATCTTAACAGACAGGGATCCCTCCGTTTTGAGAATGGGCTCTTGAGCCGAGAGGGTCTGGGTAATTTGCTCCATCTCAGCCCGAATCTGCTCGCGGTGATTGAGATCAGAGCAATGCAGTTGATCCAACTGGATGGTGCCGTTGGGATTGAACAAAACCAGGGCTCCGCCTTCGGCATCGGTCAGTTGGCTGGCCACAAAAGCCGTCAGCTCCAGGATCTGGTTCAAGTTGTTAAAAGAGCGCAGAGCAAAAGCCAGCCACGCCAGCAGATACTGCATCCGATGGTGTTCTCTCTCCAGTTCTGCCACCCGATCCGGCATTGCAGGGGCAGGCACAATGGCCGGCTTGACCTCCGGCAGCTCTCTATCATCGGACGCAACGGCACCTGAAGAGGTGGGATCCTCATCCTGGCCGGTCTGAGCTGAGCGCAAGTCCCCCGAATTGTCCGTGGGCGACAGCGACGGAGCATTGGGGGGGAGGGGATTTTTGCCCGAATCCTGGGCCAGCAAGGACTCTGACCACAAAGAATCTGACAGCCCGGCAGGGGGCTGCCCTAAAACGGCCTTTTGGGGGCTGTGATCATCCATCGGGAAGACTGGCGTTAATCCCTTGGAAACGTAACGAAACAGCTTAGCAAAAATATCACAAGCTTCATCACACTCATCCCTCACACCCGGCGATGCTGACGGGATCCCTGGCACAGCTCTCGGTAGAGCTGTTCCACCTGGCTGAGGTTGTGGCTGAGGGTATAGCGCTCCAGCACCCGCTGGCGGGCCTTCATCCCCAGCAGTTGGGTAAACTCCCGTTGATCCCGCAGCAAAGGCAGCAGCGTTTGCAGCTCTGCTGTCACCCGTGTCGGATCCAGCGGGATCCCAGCTCCATCGGCCAAAACCTCTCCATCAGCGCCGACATCGGTGGCTACCGCTGCCACCCCACAGGCCATCGCCTCCAGCAGCGACAAAGAGAGCCCCTCGATCAAGGAGGGCAAAACAAACACATCAGCCCCTCGCAAGATCTCGATGCGCTGCTGCTCGTCGGCAATATAGCCCAGCCAGTGGATCCCATGTTGAAGGGTGTAGCAGGGCTTGAGGGTGTTGAGCAGTGGCCCATCCCCCACGATCAGCAGACCACACTTCTCCCCCATTTGGGCGTGTTTCCAAGCCTTGAGTAGGGCTTCCAGGTTTTTTTCCGGCGAGACCCGCCCTTGATAGACGAAGATCCGCTCCAGTCCCAACCGCTGTTTGAGGGTGGAGGGCCCAGGCGCGTACTTGTCCACATCCACACCATTGGGAATGACCACCACCTGCTGGGGGCTCACCCCCAGTTTGACCAAGATCTCCCGTTGCGTTTCCGAGAAGACAATGGTGCGGTGATAGTTGGCCAAACACGGGGCGTAGAGCTGGTAGGCCAAGTATTGGGTGCGAGAGGCGATGTTGCGCCGCCGCCGGTCGAAGGCCGGGTGGAAGGTGGCCACCAGCGGCTGGTTGAGCTCAGCACAGATCTCCGGCAGCACAAAGTCGATGGGAGAAATGGTCAAGGAGGCATGTACCAGATCCGGCTGCAATTCCTTGAGGGCCTGGGTGAGCAACCGCTTGGCGTTGGGGGCCGGGATCGTGTAAATCTGCGACTTGTACAGACAGGGGAGGGAAACGTCTCGACGATCCAGCTCCGCCCTCCAGCCTTCACCACCGGGATCCAGAGCGGGCGATTGGCCGTCGTTGGTGAAGTGAAAAAAGCTAACCTGATGTCCCCGATCCAAAAGGCCGTTGGTCACCTCGCGGCTATAGGTGACGTTGCCACAGAAAGGTGTTTTTTTGCCTATCCAGGCGATGTGCATGGGCGGATCCCCGCGGAGCTAAAACGCTGAGCTGCAAAGGGAGTCTCGATGCTCAAGCCTCTACAAGAGTAGCAGAGTTAGCTCCTGCCTTGGCCCGTCCCCTCGGAAGAGGATATCCAACCTCGCGCTGCGGCAGGATTTACGAGACCTCTCTGCCCAATAGGCTCCAGGTGTACAGCCCCGCCAGCCCCGCCAGAACAGACAGGGCCACAAACATCCAGGGAAGGCCAAGGCGGGCTTCCGCCAATCCCGTGAACACCAGCGGCAAACTGAGGGCAATGTTGGCGGCGTTGTTCTGGAGCCCAAAGATCTTGCCTCGCAGATGGTCAGGCGTTTCCTCTTGGATCAAGGTTTGCATCGGCACCGCCACCAAAGCCCCCCCACAGCCCAACAGGGCAATCCAGCCCAAGCTGGGCAGCAACCAGTGGGTCGTCCAGGATAGGGCTGCCAGAGCCCCACAGAGCAGCAGGGATCCCAGGCCAACCCAGGCGCGGCGGCTCACCCGTCGGCCCGTATGGCCCACCCAAAAGGCGCCGATCCCCATGCCTAGGCCAGCAGCGGCCAACAACACCCCGAACTGATCCGGCTTCAGCTCTGCCATCACTTCAGCCATGCGCACCGCCAACACTGCCAGCGCCGCAAACAGCGAGTAGAGCACCACCACCTGCACCAAGGCAGCTCGGATCAGGGGCATCTGGCTGACATATTGCAGGCCCAAGCGGAGATCTTCCCAGAGGTGGGGGACTTCCCAACGCCGGGGCTCTAGCTTCTCGTGGGGTTGCAGCAGCAATAGCAGGGATCCCGCCAAGAGGTAGGCTCCCCCCACCAACAGCTCCGGCCCCACTTCCCAGCCCGGCAACCAATGGCGTACCCAACGATCTGCCAGGGTTAACAGCGGCTCCCCCACGGCAAACCCGACGATCAGCAAAGCCATCATCGTGGTGGTGTACAGGGAGTTGGCCGCCAGCAGCTCTCGCTTCGGCAGGATCAGGGGCAAAGTCGCCTGCTCGGCAGGAGCAAAAAACTGGGTCAGAACCGAGACGGCAAAGCTCACCAGCAACAGCCCCGCAAACCCCAAGGGGATCCCCGGCCAAAGGTCGCGCCCGGCAGTGAGCCAGAGCAGCGGCGGCAACAGCAGCACTAGGATCCCACGCCCCAGGTTGGAGAGCACCAACACCCCTTTTTTCAGCCAGCGATCCACAAATACCCCTGCCAGGCTGCCCAATAGCATCGCCGGCAGCGTAAAAGCCAGCATGATGGCCGAGACCCAACCGCTGATGGAAGCCCCTTCCGGCTGAAATTCGCGGGCAACCAACCCAATCAGCAGCACCAACAACACCTTGTCCGCCAACTGGGAACACGCCTGCCCCATCCACAGCAGCAGGAAATTGCGCCGGCGCAGCACGGTTACAAAGTTGCTCAGGCCCGGCTCAGACAGACCTTGATCTTCCTTCTCTGCTTTTTGCCCCTTTTCGGGATCCTCAGGGGGTGGCTCTGGCAGGGGATCCCCAGGAGAACACTCCGGCGAGCTGAGGGCGGGGCTTGCTGTCGGCTCAGGCAAGAGAGCTTCTGACTTCAGCCCCCAAGTTGGCGTTGACGCAGGTGGGGGATTCTGGAGAGGGGAACTGGGGTGGCAGATCCCTGCCCCTCCCTCCGGCCAGCCCCATCGTTGCTCCCAAGTCATGATGCTCCCCAGGTGACCTACCCATTTCCCCGACGTCGGCCCCACAACAGAATGGGATCCCGTCAGCAAACAAAAGTGGAAATGGGGTGCCCCGATCTTATCTTGGCCCGCCTTCCAATCCACCAACCCAAATCTTGGGAATCGGCAGGCCTAGCTTCCTGCGGCAGACAAGGAGCGCAAGGGATCCGGGATCGACTCGCTGGGAGCCACAAAGCTGCCCTTCTCTACAAAGGTTAAGCGCAGGCTCAGCCAACGAATAAAATCCGCGTTGGTGGATACCACTGCCCCCAGGGGCTCCTTCAACTTGTCCCGCAGGGGCTTTAACTCTGGAGCTTCCATGAAGGCCGGCTGGGGCACCCAGAAGAAATCGACAGGGCAATGGCGCTCCTCGCAGTATCGACGACGCTCCTCCAGCACCTCTTCCAGAGGCTCAGAACGTAAGAAAGACAGGCTGGCAACGACAAAATGATAGGTAGTCGGTTCGGCAGCAGACATAAGATTGCTGTGGAACTGTGTTGAGAATAAAGGCTAGAGCCGGGCGTCCACCGCTCCTTGCAGATCCTCTCCCTCAGAGAGAGGCAGATTTGAGCAGATGCGGAGCCGGATCGCGGGAGCTACACAGCGGCTGACAGTCTTCCAACTGCCGGAGAACGGGTAGCCGCGCCATGACTTCCTCAGGGGGCATGGAGTGTTCTGAAGCCTGCTTGAGGGTAGGTAGAGCCTGAGCTGCCCATTCCCGAGCCCAGGGAGCGGACTCAGGAGTTTCCTTCTCCTCCAACAGCTCTTGGCAAAGGGCAGTTGAGCGCTCCAAGTCGCCGCTGCCCTGATAAGCCATAATCAGAGCCACACGAGCCAAAACGCATTCTTCCGGATCTGCCCTCGAGCCATTGCGCTCGCTCAGGCGGCGGGACAAACTCTCTTGTCTTTCTTGGATGGAACAGCAGTAGCAGAAGGACTCGAGAAGGTTGATCGCCTCCAGGTAGCGCTCCTGCTTGAGAGCAGTGATACCGGCGCGGAGGGATCCATGGGGGTGGGACATGAGCCTAAGTACAAGAAAAGAGTTCGGACGGACTTGCACCCAAGGGTTATCCAGTCAGTGGCCCGTCTTCTCATCCAAGGTTTCGTGTCTAAAACTACTATACACCCTCTGGACAAGTGACCGCCGATTTACTCTTCCTCTTAAGCTTGTGGAAAGGGCGCTCAACCCTTACGGGCTAGGGTGTAGGCGCTGACATAGTGAGTCTCCCGGCGCAGCACCGCACAGCCTGCCTGTTGCAGGCGCACCCCCAGATCGTCGTGGATGTAGTCGCGGTAGTAGGGTTCGTGGAAGGTTTGCATAAAGGCTTCCATCGTCTCCTTCAGCTCTGGCGAATCCAGCAGTTGCACCGAGTCGCAGATGACCACCACGCCCCCTGGCTTCACCACCCGACTCATCTCGTTGATGACATTTTGTCTGGCCGGGCCAGGCAGCTCATGAAAGAGAAAAACGCTGATGACGGCGTCAAAGGTGGCATCGGCATAGGGCATGGCCTCGGCGTTGGCGCGGATAAGCTGGGGCAGCTCCCCCGGCAGCTCCTGCAGCAGTCGGTTGGCCTTGCGCAGATAGGCGGGGGAAAGATCCAGACCGTACAAAGCCGCTTTGGGCAGGGATCCCCGCAGTAGGCGCAGCATCCGCCCCGTGCCACAGGCTACATCGAGGATGTGGGGGCTGACCAAGGTGGGATCCAAGGCATCTTTGAGCAGGCGAATCACCCGACGGCGCATTGCATCCGCTGTGCCCCCAAACAGCAGCTCCACCTGCAGGTCATAAAGCTCAGCCGAGCTGTCGCTCAGGTAGCCGTTGGTTTGGTAATGAAAATTTTGCAGGTAGTATTTCGGATAGCCCTCGGTGGAGATGTCTTGAGAAAACTCTTGGTAACGCTTGCTGTGAACCCGCCGAGTAATTTGCGGCAAATCCAACCACACCTGTGGGTAATAGCGGGCAAAGTCCAGCCAGGGGTTGTCGAACAGGAGCGCGTGAGGGTAGTACCCTGCCTCAGCATCTTGCCAGTCCGCTTGCAGGAGTTGTTCGTAACGGGCCCGCAACACCTGTAGCGTGTCAGCGCTCACCCGCACCTTGGCCCGCGGCGGCGGGGTCCTCCCGGAGGAGAAGCTTTGCAGATCCCTGAGCACGGAGAGCATCAGATCTGAAGCTTGGGTGGAGAGCGCTTTGTGGGCAAAGCCGAAGATGTTTTTGCCCCACTGAAAAGCGCGGTAGGCAGCTTCTCCAACTGGAGATGGGATCGGCAGCGACAGCTCAGGACTTAGTTGTAGGCTCATAACCCTGCAAGGTGCGAATGAAGAATGAAGGCTTAACGTTTGTTTACACTTAATTATAGCAAGGCGGCCACGCCGGGCCGGCAGCCGCTGGGCGCGGGGAAAACCTGGCGGAATTGGATCCCTGAGCACACCCCATCTGGCCAAGCAGGGGAGTACTCTAGTGGTGTCCTCAAAAGGATGTCCCCGATTGCCCTATGAGCTGGAGGAAGGGGCTGATCAGGTCGATTTGATAATGGGAAGAGGGAGCGCCTCAGCATGACAACCAAGACGGTGTTGGTCATTGACGATAGCATCATGATTCGCAAGATGGTGGCCAGCATCTTGGCCGATCAGTTCCAAGTGGTGGAGGCCAAAGACGGGTTGACAGGGCTGGAAGCGGCCAAAAAACATCACCCCGACCTGATCCTGCTGGATTTTGTCATGCCCAAGATGGATGGCTACGACACCTTGCAGGCCATCCGCCGCGAAGACAGTCTGAAAAATACTCCTATCATCATGATGTCGGGGCTGAAGGAACAGGTGACTGCCCGCATCCCTGAGCCCTTTGTCGATTTTGACTTTATCGAGAAACCGTTTGAGGCAGATGCCCTTTTGGCTCGCATCCAAAAGGCCCTCCAGGTCGCTCCTGCCGCCGCACCGGAGCCGGGATCCGAAACCAACACCCAACTGATTCTGAACCGGCTCACCGCCATCGAGACGCTGCTGATTCAAGGTACGGAAAACTTGATCCAGCGGGAGGTGGTGGCGCGGCTTTCTGGGATCAACCAACGCCTGGCGCGTCAGGAATCCCGCAGCAGCAATCTGGAGGCCCAGATCAGCAAGCTCGCCGGCGAAGTGGAGCGACATGCCCAGGGTTTGGCCTTGATCGTCAAGGAGCTGCGACAGATCCGTAAACTTCTAGGAGGATCCTGATGTCTGAGAGGGTTTTTGAGCGAGCTTATCGGCACCTGGATGCAGTGACGGCCCTCTTTGTGGCCGTGCTGCTGATTTCCAACATTGCCTCGACCAAGATCGTTCTTCTGGGGCCCTTTACCTTTGACGGGGGCACCATTCTCTTCCCCCTCAGCTATATCTTTGGCGACATCCTCACGGAGGTCTATGGCTATGCCCGCTCGCGACGGGTGATCTGGCTGGGATTTATCTCGGCGGCCCTCATGTCGGTAACGTTCATGATCGTGGGATCCCTGCCGGCCGCCCCCGACTGGCCCTATCAAGAAGCCTACGACCAGATTCTGGGCCTGACGCCCCGCCTTGTCCTGGCCAGCTTAATCGCCTATTGGGGAGGCAGCTTTGCCAACGCCTATGTACTGGCCCGGATGAAGGTGTGGACGCGGGGACGGTGGCTGTGGACACGCACCATCGGCTCTACCCTGGTGGGCCAAGCGGTGGACACGGGTCTGTTTGTCACTTTGGCTTTTTGGGGGGTGTTCCCCGGCCTGGGCAGCTTAATACTCTCCAACTATGTGTTCAAGTGTGCCGTTGAGGTGGCGTTTACGCCCCTGACCTATGCCATTACCGGCTGGCTAAAGCAGCAAGAACAAGAAGACTACTTCGATGTGGCAACCGACTTTAACCCCTTCCGCCTCCAGCCTGTATCCAGGTGAGTCCATCAACTGCCCCAACGGATTTGGCTTTGAGAGGGATCCTATTTTGGTATAGTCAGAGCGTCATCCTATTTATCCTGCTGCCATCCGGTGTTACCGGGAGCTTTTATCCAAGACAAGACTTTTGTGAGGGATCCGCAAGATGATGCTTGTTTTCCAAATTGCTTTGTTGGTGTTGGTGCTTTACAGCTTGCTCTTGGTGGTGGCGGTGCCAGTGCTCTACAGCTCAGCCAGCGACTGGAGCCGGGCCAAGAATGTGATTTTGGTGGGATCCCTGCTCTGGGTGCTGATGGTGATCGGGGTGGGGGTGCTGAGTTTCCTCAAGTGAAGCCGTAGAAGGGCGAGGGCCAATCCACCGAAGGTCACCTTGTGGTCGCAATCAGCGTTGCGTGGGAGCTGCACCGTGGGTGTGGCGGCCCAAAGTTTTTGTCTGGGATCCTGGACGAACTACGCACTTCCGCACCTCGATAAGCCTTAAGCTCTCTCGGTAGAGGGGATCCCATCCTCTACAATGGACGGCGAGGCGTCGGCCTTGCTTGCCATCGGTCAGGCTGTCTACAGGCCGCGCTAGTGAGCTTTGAAGGTGCTGAGGTGTTTCAACCAGCGGAGGTTTGGGTGTTGAGAGCAGTGATGAGAGCAGGGAAATGTTCGCAGGAACTTGGCCTTGCTCGGCGAGGAATGAGGCTGGCCTTGGCGGTTCTGGTGATGGGGAGCCTGGGATCCCTGATGGTGCCCCATTCTGCAGAGGCGCAGTCGGGTTTGGTGATCACCGGCAGTGAAGGGGTACCTGTCCTCAGCTATCGGCTCGATTTTGGCGGGGTTCGCAGTCGTTTGGATCGCTATCGCCTGACCATTCCCCCCCAGAATGTGGCGGTGGCAGAAGTGCAGATCAACGGGGACAGGAATTTCGATGGCCGCATCGATCCGGAAAGTGTCCGCCTGGAGGTAGAAGGCCGGCCTGTAGAGCTGGATCAAGTGTACTGGAACGAGGAGTTTCGCTCTCTAGAGGTGGTGGCCCGTCAACCCATTGCTGCCGGTCAGGAGATCCGTCTGGTGCTCTCCAATGTGCGCAACCCCTCGTCTGCCGGCATCTATCGGGTGGAGGCGCGGGTACGGGGTACGGAACCCAACCCCCTCTTCCGGAATGTGGGCAACTGGCTGATTACCATTGAAGACCCAGAGCGGATTGGCTTCTGATCTATTGACCCGATGATCTGACCTACTGTTGATCTTTGCGGCGATCCTATAGGCACAGCCCTTTTGCGGGTCTGGGACAGCGACACCCAAGTTCCCGGCCAGTTGGGGTGGGATCCCTCTCCAAGTGTTTGTTCGCCGTGGTATGGGCTGCTGGAAAAAGCCGGAGTTCTGAGTTTTTCTAAGAATGGGGATTGTGCAAATCCGGCAAGTTTGGGTGGGGGAGTGTTTACCTTGTTGCTTGCTGACACCTGGTATCCCAATTGGTGGCAGGCTCTAATTTTGGGCATGGTGCAAGGGATCACCGAATTTCTTCCCATTAGCAGCACGGCCCATCTGCGGGTGTTTCCGGCTTTGGTGGGGTGGCCGGATGCGGGAGCTTCGTTTACGGCGGTGATCCAGTTGGGCAGCTTGGGGGCGGTGCTGATCTACTTTGCCTCTGACCTGCGCCAGTTGCTCCTGGGCTCCTGGAAAGCCTGGCGAGAACGAGATTTCCAGCAGGAGCCTTGGCGGCTGCTGGTAGGGATCCTGGTGGGAACAGTGCCAATTGTGGTTGCCGGCTGGGCCATCAAGGCCATTTGGGGATCCCCGCCCCGCCAGTTGTGGGTGATCGCCACTGCAGCCATTGGCTTGGCTTTGTTGTTGGGCTGGGCAGAGCAAACGGGCAAACGCCAGCGAGACCTTCACAGCTTAGGCATTTGGGATGGGATCTGGGTAGGGCTGGCCCAAGCTTTGTCCCTGATCCCTGGGGTGTCGCGCTCCGGCTCGACGCTGACGGCGGGGCTGTTGCTCAATTTGCAGCGCTCGGCTGCCGCTCGCTACTCCTTCTTGCTGGGGATCCCGGCGCTCTTTTTGGCGGGGGTAGAAGAGTTGATCTCTGAGTTCAGGGCAGAGGCGCTGCTGTCGCAGGGGTTGGGCACTCTTTCTGCTTTTGTCTTTTCCTATCTCTCTATCGATTGGCTGATTCAGTTTTTGCAGCGCAGCAGCACCTGGCTGTTCATTGTTTATCGGATTGGCTTTGGCTTGTTTATTATCTTGGGTTTAGCGCTGGGGTTCCTAAGACCCTAATCAAGCTCAGTCAACTACAATCCACGGGGATCCCTGAGGTGGTCACTCCTTTCTGGCTGCTTTTCCCACTGAGAAGATTGGCAAAATGGGATCCCTGCCTGAGGAGGTGGAGGCTCAGATTCGGTCTTTATCGGTGGAGCGCTTGGAAGAGCTGGGTCTAGCCTTGCTGGAGTTCCAGTCGTTGATTGACCTCACCACCTGGCTTGATGGATTCAGCCATTAAAGGTTCTCCCCTTCAAAAAAGGGCTCCGTATCATACGCTGACGAATCTAAAGATTGGGCCTGTGTGTTGCAGCGCACTTGCACTTTGTTGAAGCAGATGTTAGTTTCTACTTGAGCATCAGGCTGCAAATCCAGTCTTGCTCTTGTCGGGTGATGAACGGTAGATCCTCCTGAGAGAGTTCCTTCTAGGGATCCCTGCCCTAATTTTGTGTTGCTTGTAGCTCCAATAGAAGGATTGCCGGATCCCTGTGGGGGTCACTTGCGCCGCTTGAATTGCTAGAACCAAGGCGATTATGAACGGCCTCAGGATACTGCTTATGTTGATGCTCTCTTCTGTGTTGGTGTTGCTGTGTGGGTGCAGTGGCGGGGGAGGTTCTGCCCCCAGTGCAGAAGAAGAGCCCAATCCTGATCCCACTACTGGATTTGTGCCGGGTGAGGATCCCTCTCCAGATATGATCCCGGTCGATGAACTGGATAGATTGTTTCCGAATTTGCCACCGGATCCAGGGGAGGCGGGCAAGCAAACTTTGGAGGGGATTGATGCCGATGGAGATGGCGTGCGTGATGATGTGCAGCGCTGGATTTACCGCCGGTATCCCAATGATGAGCTGAAGCGGAAGGCCATGCTGCGATACGCCAAAGCTTTACAGGCAAACATCGTGAATGTAAATAGAGATAGTCGCGACCAAGTGCGTGCAAGAGTGCTTGATCGTTTCCGAGCAATTCGATGTGCAAGATTGGCATTCGGCGGAGTTGATCAATTTGATCTCATTGATGAGGTTGCTGAGGCAGTAAGGGAAGTGCAATTTCAAATGCTTAACACTCAAGAAAGAGTCATTGCAGATTTAACAGTTGATGCCAAGTTCTCTGGACAAGTCGTTGGCGCAGAAGAATGGACATGTACTGACCCAATTCGCTAGATTAGTGAGGATAAATGGATGTTCGGTCGAAATACTGTTCGTCTTGTTGTTTTATTGTGCTGTTGCCTGTCTGTACTGATTCTCAAGTCTTGCTCATTACCGAACAAATCAACTATCTACTCAGTCGTTTCTCCCAACCTAGGTTTCAATACTACTGAATCTATTCTTAAGTCTAGTCTTAAGTCTAGAATCTATTATATTAACGGGTTAGCAACTGCAATAGATGACGCAGAAAAAAATCTTGATACGATCATTGCTGCCATTGGAGGAAATGAAGAGAATGTATTGATCCGACTCAAAGACAACATTGGGTTCGAGCAAGACATCGCAAACTATCGGCTTGCTTACAACATGGCTTTGGGAGGAATAACTGCGTCTGGAAATGTAACTCAAGCAGCAGACAACCCAACCTTTCAAATCGTTGCATCCATTGCACTCAAGATTCGGGAAGCACTGCCAGAACTGTCAGACCCTCAAGCGTGGCAATATGCTCGTGTTCTTCTAAAAGCCCCAAATGCAAATGATATTCTAAGGCCACTATTGCAAAGGTTTAATGTCCAAGAAACTCTAATTAATCTTCTTGGTCAAACAATGCAGAAAAAAATGAATGGCCAGGCTATTCAGAGTGGTTCCGCAGAATCGGTGCATTTGAAGATGGGGTGATGCTGCTGAAAGGCACTCGGAGCTTTGATGCAGGGGTTGGAACCCGGAATGTGGGGGTTTTGAACAAAGTGAATGCCCAGGGCCAAGTCTCGACGTTTGTGGATGATCTCCCATTTGGGGCCTTCGGAAGAGGAACTGCAGAATACCTATCCAACCTCGTTCAGGTGGGCAATAGCGTCGTTTTCACCCGGTATAGCTTCCCGGTGATTATGGCTCGGCAAAGTCGGGATTGGCTGCGTTCCTGTTGTGGTCAGGAGTTGCTGCAGGTGGATGCCACAGGGCAAACCACTCAGGTGATGGATTTGAGTGCTTTTTTCCCGCCTGGGTTTTCGCTTATCTCGGATAACTCCGCAACCAAGCTCGTCGGGCAGGAGTATTATTTTCTGGCCAATAACCAAGGGAATCCGAGTATTCTCAAGGCCAATCCCAGTCAGGGGCTAGCGGTAGTGGTGGATGGGCGGGTGATACGAGAACAAAATGGTGGAGATTCTGTACCCATCCGGGATATTGACCTACAAGGAGCCAACTTAGTGGCTTTGTTGGGGCAGAGTCGTCTTTTGGAAAATGCAGAAGGGTCTTGGCGCAGTGGGTTGGCACGGGTGTCCCCTCAGGGATCCCTGAGTCCGATTTTCCGGATCCCGCAGGATTTTAGCTTGCAGCCGGAGAAGATAGTGGTGGAGGATGCGGGCTTTGGTTTGGTGGCCTGTCCAAGGCTTTCGAGTAACCAGCCAGAATTCTATTCCTGTGCCCTTTACCGGGTGACCCCTAGTGGAGGGTAGGAGCAAGCAGGAAGGCTTGGGCTATGACTTAGAGTATTTATTCACCCGCCTGCGACACGGTATGAACAACTTCCTCCTGTTGAAGAGCTTGCAGCGCCTGGGGCAAATGCTCCGCCAGCCGTGCCGGATCCACTCCCGTTAGGCCGCGTTCTTGCGCCAGATGGACAGCCGCCTGAGCATGCCACCACACCCCCGCACAGGCGCAACTGAGCAGGGCGGGAGCGTCCAAAGGTTGACCGGCTTGAGCTCTTCTTCGCGCCACTAGGCCCCCGATCAAACCGGTCAAGACATCGCCGCTGCCACCGCGGGCCAAAGCCGGTGTGCTTTCCGGGTTCACCCAGCATTCCCCAGTGGGAGAGGCGATCACCGTCCGCGCCCCTTTCAAAACCACCACTGCTCCACTCTGGGCTGCCGCCCTTTGGGCTGCCTCGATGCGATCCCCAAGCGGGATCCCCGGAAAAAGCCGCCGAAATTCCCCCAGGTGGGGGGTGAGGATGGCCTGGATCCCGTTTTCTGGCAGGCGCTCTACCCCCATCTCCGCCAGAGCATTGAGGCCATCGGCATCGATAACCCAGGGGATCCCGGCCCAATCCCGCAGCAGGAGTTCCAGCAGCGGTAAGCGGGTTTCTCCCAAGCCCGGCCCCACGGCCACCGCCTGAAAGGGTTTCTCGGCAACCGGCGGCAGAGAAGGGATCCCTTCCCAGGCATGAACCAAAACCTCTGGCAAGGCGCTGTGGATCAGTCCTTTCAACTCCGCCGGCACCGCCATCGTCACCATACCCACCCCACTGGCGCGGGATCCCAGCCCCGCCAACAGGGCCGCCCCGGCATAGGCCGCCGAGCCTGCCACCCCTAGCAGGGATCCCTGACGGTATTTGTGGGTATCCAAAGGGGGATCCGCGGGAAAGTGCTGCCAAGGCCGCAGCAACAACCGGGGAACCTCCACCTCTGGGTAGGCCCAAGGGGGGATCCCAAAATCAACGCGACGTAACCGTCCTACCCAAGGCAGAGCTGCTTCCTGCCACAGCCCCCGTTTCCAAAGGCCAAGGGTATAGGTATGGCTGGCGCGAATGCAGCAGCCCCAGACTTCCCCGGTTTGGTCGTTGAGGCCAGACGGCAAATCCAGGCTAAGGATGGGGATCCCACTGCCATTGGCCCACCCCACCGCCCCCGCCCAAGGCTCCCCCAAAGGCCGGTTCAGACCGATCCCAAACAGGGCATCAATTAACAAATCGCAATCGGCCAGCTCTTCAAGACTCTCCACAAACTCTGCCCCCAGCGCCTTGAGATAGCGGGCGTGGTCTGCCGTCAGGGGCTTGAGTTCTGGCTTGCCCAGCCACACCTTCACCGACTTTTGGGCCAGCCATAGCTCCCGCCCAACCACCAACCCATCGCCACCGTTGTGCCCTGTCCCACAGAGGATCCCAATGCGATGGGCTTGCGGAAAATCCTTCTGCAACTGAGCAACAACGGCCAGCCCCACCTTCTCCATCAGAGCGGCAACGGGCATGCCGGCAGAGAAGATCTGCTCCTCAATGCGCTGCATCTGTGCGGAACTGACCAGGCTGATGGCCGGATTGAACTGGCAACGAGAACCCATATCGCTACGCAACGCTGTTGCAACCGGCGGCATTGCTGAGGGGAGATGGCTCATGGCTAAGTTGCGCTAATCGAGCTTAGCTCTATCACATTCCCATCCGGATCCCGGACGAACACTGCCGCTCGCCCGGAAGCGCTCGGTTGCACCTCATACCCTTCCTGCCGCAGGCGAGCCTTCACCGCTTCCAAGTCATCTACCCCCAGCGCCACATGGGGATTACGCCCCCACTTTGAGGATCCCGTTCCGCTTCGCTGCCGTGGATCCATCGGCTCCTCGGCCACGATTAAATGAATTTGGGAGGAACCCACTTGATACCAAGCGCCGGGAAAGTCAAACGGCAACCGTTCCACCTTGGGGATCCCAAGCACCGTTCCGTAAAAATGTTCGGCTCTGGCCAGATCGCTTACCCAAAGGGCGGTGTGCAGGTGCTGGTAGGTTGGCTTTCGTGGAGTAGTCATCGTCTTGGCGGCGGATCTTGACCCGAGGGCTTTGCAGGATCTGGTGCAAACAGGTTTATTTTCTCGCAACAGCCAGCCAAACCTGTGAGCTAAGGTGGAGCTAACGCACCGGCGACGACCCTACTCTTGTTCTCGCACAGGGGTTGACCTATGGGATCCCGCACCAAGTTTTTTGGCACGGTCTTGGCCATGCTGGCCGTGAACAGCATCTACATGCAGTTGCAGCAGCTTTCCCTGAGGCTGGAGGAAAGGGATCCCGCCCCCTCTGAGCAGTCTTTTCCAGAGCCTCAAAGCAGCCAGGACTCCGTCCTGCTTCCGCGAGCGGAACGGCTGGATCCCTGGCGTCGTGTTGCCCAAGTTTTGCAGGGGTTGCGGCTCGGCGATGCCGGCTTCAGAGGACTTCGTCCCGCCAACGCGAACGGGATCCTGTCGCCAGAGTCCACGTCCCCCCTGGAGCCTTGAGTGCCAAGCTGAGAGCATGACTCTAGTCAATAATAAGCTCAACTATACTGAAAATAATGTATAATATGTTCAGTACGGATTACTAC